>CAYMQO010000035.1:936-11496 GCA_964392405.1 uncultured Marinobacter sp. | reverse complement strand
AGACCGTTTGCAGGTTTTGCCGGACCACCACCTGATTACTCCGGGTGGTCTCCAGATCCAGTTGCCCCAGCCATTCCGGTGCCTTGATGCCCGCCGCCCAGATGGTCATTTCCGACGCAATCTCGGTGCCGTCCCGGAGAATGATGGCCCGCTCCCGGACTTCGGCCACCGGCTGGCCGGTCAGGACCTGGACCTTCTGCCGCTGTAGTTCCCGGGTCGCGGCCAGTGACAGGCGCGGCGTCAGGGCTGGCAGGATGCGGTCGGTCGCTTCAATGACCGATACGTGAATATCGTCAGCATTCAGATGGTTCATGCCGTAAACCGGCAGTTCCCGGGAAGCCATGCGCAGTTCCGCCGCCAGTTCGACCCCGGTAGCGCCAGCACCGATAATGGTGATCGGCAGCGTCGGCTGATGACCTTCTTTTGCGTAATGGTTCTTGCGTAGGAAGGCATTGAGCAGCAGCCGGTGGAAACGCTGAGCCTGGGGCAGGCTGTCGAGGAATAGGCAGTGTTCCACAGCCCCCGGAGTGCCAAAATCGTTTGCGGTACTGCCGACGGCGATTACCAGGGTGTCGTAAGGAATACGACGCTCCGGTACTACCTCGATGCCGTCATCGTCCTGAAACGGTGCAATCACGATGCGGCGATCTTCCCGCTCAAGACCGATCATGCGACCTAGCTGGAACTCGTAATGGTGCTTGCGGGCGTGGGCCCGGTAGTTGATCTCGTTGGCGCTCGCATCCAGCGAACCAGAGGCCACTTCGTGTAACAGCGGTTTCCATACGTGGGTCATGCCGGCATCCACGAGGGTGATGCGGGCCTTTCCCTTGCGCCCCAGTTTGTTACCCAGCCGGGTCACCAACTCGAGACCACCAGCGCCACCGCCGACTACGACGATATGATGTTTACTTTCCATGGACAGACTTCCTGTAAGTGAGGACAGGCAGACGTCCTCCGGTGGCCAGTCAGGCATGGGCTTGCAGGCAACAGGACGTCTGCCTCTCATCACTGACGGGCAGCCGGTCGGATATTGGGGTTGGCCTCGGGGGCCAGCAGGAGCTCATTCATCGGGCCCATGGGCGGGCCCGATCGTCTCTCTTCTTGTCAGGGCAGGTCCGTTACTGCACCGGTGGAGGCTGAGCTGACGGAGCGGGCGTACTTGGCCAGAACCCCGCGGGTTATTTTCGGGGTCGGCGCTTGCCAGCTTTTACGGCGACGTTCCAGCTCTTCCTCTGACACCACCAGTTCAATGGTGTTGGCGACGGCGTCAATGATAATGGTATCACCATTTTCTACAAGAGCGATGGGACCGCCCTCGGCGGCTTCGGGGGTTATGTGGCCGACCACAAAGCCATGGCTGCCGCCGGAGAACCGGCCATCGGTAATCAGTGCCACATCCTTGCCCAGCCCACGACCCATGATGGCGGAGGTCGGGCTGAGCATTTCACGCATGCCGGGGCCGCCTTTCGGTCCTTCATAACGGATCACCAATACATCGCCGGCGGTGACGGTGCCGTCGAGAATGCGCTGTTGCGCTTCTTCTTCCGAATGGAAGACCCGGGCGGTGCCGGTGAAGTGGGTGCCTTCCTTGCCGGTAATCTTGGCGACGGACCCGGTGGGCGCCAGATTGCCGAAAAGAATCCGCAGGTGGCTGTCCGCTTTGATGGGATCGTCAAAGGCATGAATGATGGACTGGCCCTCGGGATAGGGCTCAACCCTGGCCAGATTCTCAGCCAGGGTCTGGCCGGTGACGGTCATGCAGTCGCCATGGAGCAGGCCACGGTCCAGCAGCATTTTCATAAGCGGTTGAATGCCGCCGATGGCCACGAGTTCAGACATCATGTAGTGCCCCGACGGCCGCACATCGGCCAGTACTGGCACCCGCTTCCCGATCTGCACAAAGTCGTCCAGGCTCAACCCCACGCCAACGGTGCTGGCCATGGCCAGCAGATGAAGGACCGCGTTCGTGGAGCCACCCAGGGCGATGGTCACTGTAATGGCGTTCTCGAAGGCTTCCCGGGTCATGATATCGGAGGGCTTGATATCAGCGCTCAACAGCTTCACAACAGCAGCACCGGCCGCTTCGCAATCGGTCAGCTTGTTATCTGACACCGCGTTCTGGGCTGAGCTTCCGGGCAGGCTCATGCCCATGGCTTCAATGGCAGAAGCCATGGTGTTGGCCGTGTACATGCCGCCACAGGAGCCGGGACCGGGAATGGCGGTTTCCTCGATCTGTTTCACTTCAATCAGGTCCATGGTGCCTTGGGCGTGGGCACCGACGGCTTCGAATACCGAAATAATGTCGGTGTGATTCTCACCGGGCTCGATGGTACCGCCATAGACAAACACCGAGGGCCGGTCCAGCCTCGCCAGTCCCATAATGCAGCCGGGCATATTCTTGTCGCAGCCGCCGATCGCTACCAGGCCATCAAAACCCTCACAGCCGGCAACGGTCTCAATGGAGTCCGCGATGACTTCCCGCGACACCAGCGAATACTTCATGCCTTCCGTGCCGTTGGCAATGCCGTCGGAAACCGTAATGGTGTTGAAGATCAAACTCTTGCCGCCGGCATCATCAGCGCCCCGGGCGGCCTGCCGGGCGAGACCGTCAATGTGCATATTGCAGGGGGTGAGGTTGCTCCAGGTGGAGGCGATGCCGATCTGGGGCTTGCGGAAGTCTTCGTCGGTAAAACCGGTGGCTCGCAGCATGGCGCGGCTGGCGGCTTTGTTCAGTCCGTCGACGACGGGCGCAGAATAGCGGCGTCTTTTATCGTCGGTCATGGTCGTTCTCCTGACTCTGGGTATCCCATCAGCCTAGTGGTGGCGGGCGTTCCCGTAAAGGGTTACAGCTCAGTCTGTTAAGCGGGGCGAGCCCGGGAACGCCGGGCCGGCGCTGGACAAGTCCATTGTGCAACTGCTACAACCGGATAAGGATTTGTGAGAGTCAACAGGAGCAAACCATGAAGGTTAAATTCGACGGCATTACCGAGGGCCAGCCGGTCCCGGAAAAGTTTGCGTTTGGGGTATATCACGAGACCGACCGGATGAGCTTTGGGCCCAACCGCAACCCGGAAGTGACCTGGGAAGATCTGCCGGAAGGCACCCGTAGCCTTGCCGTGATCGTGTATGACTCCGATGTGCCCAGTGTGGCAGACGATGTGAACCAGGAAGGCAAGACCGTCCCGAAGGACCTTCCGCGGGTGGATTTCTTCCACTGGCTGTTGGTTGATATTCCCCCCAGCACCATCTGCATCCCGGAAGGCGAAGACAGCGACGGCGTCAATCCCAAGGGCAAGCAGCCGGGGCGGGGGCCTATCGGTATTCGCGGCGTTAACAACTTTACCCAGTTTCTGGCAGGTAATCCGGACATGGCGGGCACGTACGGCGGCTATGACGGCCCTTGTCCACCCTGGAACGATGAGCTGGTCCACCACTACCACTTTGAGCTCTACGCACTGGATGTGGAAACCCTCGGGCTGCAGGGTGAATTCGATGGCGAGGCCGTACGCAAGGCCATGGAAGGACACGTGTTGGCCAGCGACCGGGTCACCGGCACCTATACGCTAAACCCCTCTCTGCGTTAAACGTCCCGCCCCCTGACACCTGTCGATCCCTGGCACCGAGCAAGCTCGGTCACGCTGGGGACGATCTCCTGCCTGGAATATTCTGCTCATGGTGAACTCCCTCAAGGCCAACTGGCTGACCAATATCCGTGGTGATCTGCTGGCCGGTATCGTGGTGGCCCTGGCGCTGGTGCCCGAGGCCATCGCATTCTCGATCATCGCTGGCGTCGACCCCAAAGTGGGCCTCTACGCGTCCTTCTGTATCGCGGTCGTTATTGCGTTTGCCGGCGGCCGCCCGGGCATGATCTCTGCCGCTACCGGTGCCATGGCGCTGCTGATGGTGACCCTTGTCAAAGACCACGGGTTGCAGTACCTGTTGGCCGCTACGCTCCTGACCGGGGTGCTGCAGATTGCGGCGGGTTACCTGAAGCTTGCCAATCTGATGCGCTTTGTTTCCCGGTCGGTGGTGACCGGGTTTGTGAATGCGTTAGCGATTCTGATCTTTATGGCCCAGTTGCCGGAACTGATCGGGGTAACCTGGCATGTGTACGCCATGACCGCAGCCGGGCTGGGGATTATCTACCTGTTCCCGTACCTGCCTGTCGTCGGCCGACTGCTTCCGTCTCCGCTGGTGTGTATCGTGGTGCTGACCGGCGTCGCTATGCTGCACGGGCTGGATATTCCCACTGTCGGTGATAAGGGCGAGTTGCCAGACACACTGCCCGTTTTCCTGTGGCCTGAGGTGCCCCTGAATCTCGAAACCCTGATGATCATCCTGCCTTATTCACTGGGGCTGGCGGTGGTGGGCCTGCTGGAGTCCATGATGACGGCGACGATCGTAGATGAACTGACGGATACCACCAGTGACCGCCACCGGGAGTGCAAGGGTCAGGGTGTTGCCAATATTGTCTCCGGTCTGTTCGGCGGGATGGCCGGTTGCGCGATGATCGGCCAATCGGTCATCAACGTGAAGTCCGGCGGGCGAACCCGTCTTTCGACCCTGACTGCCGGCGTCTTCCTGCTGTTCCTGGTGCTGGTGCTGGACCAGTGGCTGGTGCAGATTCCCATGGCGGCACTGGTAGCGGTGATGATCATGGTTTCCATTGGTACCTTCAGCTGGAGCTCCATCCGTAATCTCGGCAAATATCCGCTGTCCACCAATATTGTGATGGTGGTGACGGTAGTGGTGGTGGTTGCCACGAATAATCTGGCCTATGGCGTGCTGGCCGGTGTGTTGCTGGCGGCGTTGTTCTTCGCCAACAAGGTCGGGCATTACATGGCGATCACATCGGAATATGATGAACGCAGCGCGACCCGCACCTATCGGGTGGTGGGGCAGGTGTTTTTCAGCTCGTCAGAGAAGTTCATGAATGGCTTTGACTTTCATGAGGCCGCCGATAAGGTGGTGATTGACCTGAGCCGCGCGCATTTCTGGGATATCACTGCGGTATCGGCCCTGGACAAGGCCGTGCTCCGGTTCCGCCGGGACGGTGCCGAGGTGGAAGTGATCGGTCTGAACGAGGCCAGCGCCACCATCGTTGACCGTTTCGGCGTACACGACAAGCCGGGCGCCACTGATCAGCTGATGGAGCACTGACATGAGCACAGAAACCCCGACCACCAGCCATACCGTCAATGCTGATGCCAATGAGGGTCAGCGCATCATCGCGTGCATCGACGGCTCCAGGGCAGCACCCGCCGTTTGTGATTACGCCGCCTGGGCCAGTCGTCAGATGGAAGTGCCAGTCACGCTGCTCCACGTACTGAGCCAGGAACGTTACCCCGTCGCGCCGGATCTGGCGGGCAATATCGGCCTGGGCAGTCGCGAGTACCTGCTGGAAGAGCTGGCGGAGCTGGACGAACGGCGTAGCAAGCTGGCGCTGGAGCATGGCCACCACCTGCTGGACGAAGCCGAACGGCGAATCCTGGAGGCCGGCGCGACCCATGTCGCGAAGCGCCAGCGTCACGGCGACCTGGCGGAATCCCTGCTGGCGCTGGAAAACCAGACCCGCCTGCTGGTCCTGGGGTTGCACGGCGAGCGCAGCTCCGACCGCAACCTACATGTTGGCAGTCAGCTGGAAACCGTAATCCGGCGGGTGCATAGGCCGGTGTTACTGGTACCGGACGCCTTTACCGTTCCCAAAACCGCCATGGTGGCGTTTGACGGAAGCCGGACCGCGTTCCGTATTGTAGAGCTGCTGGCCTCCAGCCCCGTGTTCCGCGGCATGCCAGTGCACATTGTTCTGGTCGGGCACGACACCGCTGAGCATCAGGAACAGCTGGCGCAGGCCAAAGCCATACTGTCGGACGCCGGGCTGGAGACGACGCTGGCCATCCTGCAGGGCGAGGTTGAGCCAACACTCCATGCCTATCAGCAGGAACACGGCATCGATATGCTGGTAATGGGCGCGTACGGCCACTCCCGGATCCGCCAGTTCCTGGTAGGCAGTACCACGACTACCATGCTCAGGACGGCGACAACGCCACTGGTTATCCTGCGCTAGTATATTTCCGGACGGGACACGGATGGTTTTACGGGACCGGTTACATCATGTCGACATCAAAGTGGATAACCGTCGCCTTACTTGCCGCCTCTCTCGCTGTCTTTGTTATGCTGGGCGGGCCGGATGTCCTGACACTGGATAGCTTCCGGCAACATCAATCGCAGTTGAACCAATGGGTTGCCGCGAACCTGCCACTGGCGGCACTCGGATACGCCCTGGTGTACGTGGCGGTGACCGCCCTGTCGCTGCCCGGTGCCACGGTGATGACCCTGGCCGGCGGCGCGTTCTTTGGCAATGTCACCGGGCTCTTGATTACCTCCCTGGCCTCGACCGTTGGTGCCTCCGTTGCCTTCCTGATGGCCCGGTTCCTGTTGAGGGACACGCTTCGGCGCCGCTACGCACGGGCCGTCAGGCGGATTGATGAGGGTATCGCGAAGGACGGCGCCTTCTATCTGGCCACACTGCGCCTGGTGCCGGTCTTTCCTTTCTTCGTTATCAACCTCGCCATGGGGCTCACGGGCATGAAGCTGCGCACCTATGCCGTGGTCAGCTGGCTGGCGATGTTGCCGGCTACCTTTGTGTTCGTGAACGCGGGGACCCAGTTGGGCCAGATCGACAGCCCGGGTGATGTGTTGTCGGCCCCGCTGTTGCTGTCGTTTGCGCTACTGGGGCTGTTCCCGCTGCTTGCGAAGGTCGTGGTCGGCGTTGTCCGTCGACGCCGGGCCTGGCGGGGGTTTAGCAGGCCGGATGCCTTCGACTACAACCTGCTGGTGATTGGCGGCGGCTCGGCGGGGCTGGTGTCTGCCTATATAGGTGCAGCGGTAAAGGCAAAGGTAGCACTGGTAGAGCGCGACCGGATGGGCGGCGACTGCCTGAATACCGGCTGCGTGCCATCCAAGGCACTGATCCGCAGCGCGCAGGCTGCTGACACCCTGCGTCATGCGGATCGCTACGGGCTGGGCACGGTTCCGGTCACCGCAAACTTCGCGAACGTCATGGCACGGGTGAAGCGCATTATCGCAGCTATCGAACCCCACGACTCGCCGGAGCGTTACCGAAGGCTCGGGGTTGACGTAATTGAAGGCAGCGCCAGTTTTGTGTCCCCCTGGGAGGTCATGGTCACAGGCTCCGATGGCCGGTGCCGGCGCCTGCGGGCCCGCAGCATTGTCATTGCCACCGGGGGCAAACCCCTGATGCCTCCCGTTCCCGGCCTGGACGCCATGGACCCGTTGACCTCGGAAAACCTCTGGAGCCTGCAGCAGCAGCCAGAGCGATTGCTGGTCATGGGCGGTGGCCCGGTTGGCTGCGAGCTTGCCCAGGCTTTCGCCCGGCTGGGTTCCCAGGTGATTCAGGTAGAAGCGGGCAGCCGGCTCCTGCCCCGGGAAGACGATGAGGTGGCCTCGCTGGTGCAGGCGCAGTTTCGCCGTGAGGGTATTGATGTGCGAACTGGCCACCGGGTGGTGGCGTTTACCGAGGAGCAGGGTGAGCGGGTCGCCTGGTGCGAGGCTGGCGCTGAGCGGGTGCGGATCCCCTTCGACCGGGTGCTGGTGGCTGTGGGGCGAAGCGGCAATACAGAGGGGCTCAATCTGGAGGCCCTGGGCATAGCACCCCGCAGCAACGGAACGGTTCCGGTGGAGGACGATTTGTCGGCGGGCTACCCCAATATCTTTGCCTGTGGTGATGTTGCGGGACCTTACCAGTTTACCCACGCTGCGGCGCACCAGGCCTGGTACGCGGCGGTGAACGGCCTGTTCGGCCAGTTCCGCCGCTTCCGGGTGGATTACCGGGTGCTGCCCTGGGTGATCTTCACGGCGCCGGAGGTGGCCAGGGTCGGCCTGAGTGAAACCGAAGCCCGGGAACAGGAGGTCGACTATGAGGTCACCCGCTATGACCTGGCGGACCTGGGCCGGGCCATCACCGAGGACGCGGCCCAGGGTTTTATCAAGGTGCTCACCGTGCCGGGCAAGGACCGTATCCTCGGTGCCCTGGTGGTCGGGGCCCATGGCGGGGAAATTCTGGCCGAGTTCACCCTTGCCATGAAACACGGGATCGGGCTCAACAGGATTCTGGCAACGGTCCATCCGTATCCCACCTGGAATGAATCGGCCAGGTTTATTGCCGGTCAGTGGAAGCAGGCCCATGCCCCCCGGGGCGTGCTCGCCTGGCTGGAGCGTTTCCATCGCTGGCGCCTGGGTAACGGCCGTCATTAACAGTTCGCTCGTCGCCGGAATATATCTGGGACATAATGCCGGTTAGTGTGTCTCAGCTGTTACCGTTCATCATCAAGGAGCCTCCATGCCCCTGACCGTTGACAAGAAGATACCCGTCACCGACATACTCGAGCCCCGGTCGCAGGACAGCTGGACCCACACCCGGGCCGGACACCCGCGAGGCTATATTGACCCGGACCGGCTCACGGAACTGTGGATCCATACCGGCACCGCCTGCAACCTTGCCTGTCCGTTCTGCCTCGAGGGTTCCCACCCCGGTGACAGCCGGATTCCGGGCATGAAGCTCAGCGATGTGAAGCCCTTTATCCAGGAAGCACTGGCGCTGGGTGTCGAGCAGTTCTCGTTCACTGGTGGAGAGCCCTTCGTGATCCGGGATTTTGTGAACATCCTGGACTATGCCAGCCAGCACCGGCCCTGTTTTGTGCTTACCAACGCCACCGAGCCGCTAATGAGGCGGCGCCATCAGGTGATGCCATTGCTGGACAACCCGTACCCCATTCACTTCCGGGTCAGCCTGGATTATCCCGACGCTGCCCGCCATGATGCAGACCGGGGCGAAGGCAGCTTTGCGCTGGCCCTTGAGGGTATCCGATGGCTGGTGGATCAGGGTTTCCGGGTGTCCATTGCCCGGCAAACGGACCCGGCGGAAGATCCGCTGGCGGTAGAACAGGCCTTTCAGCAGATCTTCCGGGAATGGGGCATTCCGGAGAGTCTGGCCTTCACCGCCTTTCCGGATCTGGGCACCCCCGGCACCGATGACGGCAGCCCCGAAATCACCGAGACCTGCATGGAAAAATACCCGACCCGCGAAAGCCGGGCGCATTTCATGTGTACCTACACCCGCATGCTGGTGAAACGAAATGATCAGGTAAGGATATACGCCTGCACCCTGGTGGACGACGACCCCCGCTACGATCTGGGCACCACCCTTGCGGAGAGTATGAACGAGCGAATCATGCTGCGTCACCACCGCTGCTTTGCCTGCTACCGCTTCGGCGCCAGTTGTAGCGCTCCGGCCTGAGCGTCCTTCGGAACCGGTAGGCATCTCCTGTCGCTACACCCAAATCGTCCTGCAAAGAAGCTTGGAGGGCTAAAGGTTGCGGTTCTGCCTGTGGCCCTTCAGTTCTGTAAGAAACTTTGGCACATGTGATTGTTTGAATTCCTCTCTAGGGAGTCGGGGTGCGGCTGCCTGCTTTTTAACGCGATCTTAACGACACCGAGCTGTCACCTAAGCGGCGTTTTCTCTAGTAAATGCATCATCTTACGAAAGGATTGCGGGATGTTAATAGAGCTGAGTCCGCCTTGAACTATTATGGCTAAAAGCCGATGGGATATGGACTTGCGAGCAGTAAAGGATCTCATAGCCCGCCCGATTTCCGGTTGATTTATGCTTTGTGGTCTATATAATTCACCACTAACGTTTGCAACGAAACCTGATGACATGACAGCCGAAGGGTCAAAACCCCCACCCGTCACCTTCCGTACACCGGTCAAGGATGACGGCTACAAACTCCACACTCTGGTGGGCCTGTGTCCACCGCTCGATCCCAACTCGATCTACTGTAATCTGCTCCAGTGCAGTCACTTCGCCCAGACCGGCGTGGCTGCGGAAATCGACGGCGAACTGGTCGGTTTCATCTCCGGTTACATCCCCCCCGAGCAGTCCGACACCCTGTTTATCTGGCAGGTCGCCGTTCATGAAAAAGGACGGGGACAGGGTCTGGCCAAACGTATGCTCAAGGAAATTATTAAACGGGACGCCTGCCGGGACGTCAGTTTTCTCGAAACCACCATTACCGAGGATAACGAGGCGTCCTGGGCACTGTTCCGCTCCTTCGCCCGGGATATGAACGCCGAGCTGACCTATACCGAGCACTTCGAGAAAGAGCTGCACTTTGGCGGCGAGCACGATTCCGAGTTTTTATTGCGCATTGGGCCCTTTACCCGAACGGGTTGACTGGCCGGCTGCACACTTCCACCTCGAACCTGACATGCTAAGAGGCAATATCTATGAATATTTTCAAATCAACTGAATCTGAAGTTCGCGTTTATTCACGGGCTTTTCCGGTAATCTTCAACCGGGCCAAGAACGCACATCTGTACACCGAAGACGGTAAGGAATACCTGGACTTCCTGGCCGGCGCCGGGTCCCTGAACTACGGCCATAACAACGATGTACTGAAAAAGGCACTGGTGGAATACATTGAGTCCGATGGCGTGAGCCAGGGCCTGGACCTGTTCACCACCGCCAAGCACGACTTT
>CAYMQO010000035.1:0-926 GCA_964392405.1 uncultured Marinobacter sp. | reverse complement strand
AACAGTGTAGAGGCGGCCCTGAAGCTGGCCCGTAAGGTCAAAGGCCGTACCAACATCATTTCCTTCACCAACGGCTTCCACGGTGTGACGGCTGGCGCGGTTGCCGCGACTGGCAACAAGCATCACCGTGGCGGCGTCGGCATGCCCCTGGGCAACGTGGACTTCATGTTCTACGACGGCTATCTGGGCGAGGACGTCGACAGCCTGGCGGTTATGGACAAGCTGCTGTCTGACGGCTCTTCCGGTATTGAAACCCCGGCCGCCGTCATTGTTGAGGCCGTTCAGGGCGAAGGCGGTCTGAATGCCGCCCGGGCAGAATGGTTGCAGGGGCTGGAAAAACTCTGCCGCAAGCACGACATGCTGCTGATCCTGGACGACATCCAGGCCGGCAATGGCCGTACCGGCGAGTTCTTCAGCTTCGAGTTCGCCGGCATCAAGCCAGATATGGTGACGGTTTCCAAGTCCCTCAGTGGCTACGGCCTGCCCATGGCGCTGGTTCTGTTCAAGCCGGAACTGGACATCTGGGAGTCCGGTGAGCACAACGGCACCTTCCGGGGTAACAACATGGCCTTTGTTACCGCGCGGGTGGCCATCGAGACCTATTGGAAGGACGACAGCTTCGCTAATGAAGTGAAGGCCAAGACCAAAGTCCTTGGTGATGCCCTGCAGGCCATCTGTGACAAATACCCGGGAGAGTTCAAGGTCAAGGGCCGTGGCCTGATGCGTGGTATCGAGGCAAGGAATGCTGCCCTCACAGACCCGATTACCACCCGTGCCTTTGAAAAAGGTCTGATCATTGAGACCAGTGGTCCCAACGATGAGGTGATCAAATGCCTGATGCCGCTGACCACCAGTGAGGAAGACCTGAAAAAAGGTGCTAAGATTCTGGCTGACAGTGTGGACGAAATCATGCAGGAAGGGATCAG
>CAYMQO010000034.1:0-11550 GCA_964392405.1 uncultured Marinobacter sp. | reverse complement strand
CGTTCTGAACGTCGTCCAGATCGTTGAGCATGTCGAGAAACTTCTCGAACATTTCCACGTCCTCGCCCACGACCGGCGTCATGGTCTGGGGCACGAACTGAATGTCGTCCACCTCGAACTCGAGCCCTTCAAACGCGCCCGACAGGGCCTGCCTGGCCCGGGCATACTCCGTATTGGGCGCGAATACAGTGATCAGGCCGTCTTCCAGCTCGATATCGCTGACATCCACATCGGCTTCCATCAGGGCCTCCAGCACCGCCTCCTCATCATCGCCCCGGAAGGCGAGAATGGCGCAATGGTCGAACATGTGGCTGACGCTGCCGGGCGTGCCGATCTTGGACTTGGTCTTGGTGAAGCACACACGCACATCGCCAAAGGTGCGGTTGGGGTTGTCGGTGAGGCAATCCACGATCACCATGCAGTTGCCTGGCCCGAAGCCCTCATAACGGGCGGGGGAAAAGTCCTCGCCAGCACCACCCCTGGCCTTATCGATCGCCTTGTCGATAACGTGGGCCGGTACCTGATCCTTTTTCGCGCGGTCGATCAGGCTGCGCAGTGCCAGGTTGGCGGCGGGATCGACACCGCCGGCCTTGGCCGTGACGTAGATTTCGCGGCCATATTTGCTGTAGATGCGGGTCTTCGTAGCGGCCGTCCTGGCCATGGAGTCTTTACGGTTCTGGTAGGCTCTGCCCATCGTTCGGAGTCCTGGGTCATGGAAAAAACGAATAGTACACTGAGCGACGCGACGGCACTACCGGCCAGTTTACCGTGCTGTCACAGATCCGGTTTCCCTCAGGAACTCATGCCATAACTGCCCGGTTACGGCCGCATTCTTTTGCCATATGCAGGGCCTGATCGGCCCGGGCGACCAGTCGGGTAATTTCCTCACGGCCATCGTAGATCGCTACGCCAAAGCTGCAGGTCTGTTGATGCGCGCCGTGGGTGCCGAGGTCGATGGGCGACTTCTGGAGGGCGGCCTTGAGTTTCTCGGCTGCAGCCATGGCGCCTTTCTCGTCCGTTTCCGGCAGGAAGATCAGGAACACTTCGCCGCTCCAGCGAGCGACGCAGTCCTGCTGTCGGGTATGGCCCTTCAGACGACGGGCGACTTCGTGAAGTACCGCGTCGCCACTGCGCTGCCCATAACGGATATTCACCTGCTTGAAGTGGTCCAGATCCATCAGAATGGCGGCGAATGTACGGTTATAGTGCCGGCAGCGGGCCCGTTCAGCTTCCAGCCGTTCGGTCATTGCCCGGCGGTTCATGAGTCCGGTGAGGGTATCGATGGTGCTTAGCTCGTTCAGTTCGTGACGGGAGACAAACTCGCGAACCCGGATCTGGAACTGTACATGGGCAAACAGGGTCGCGATAACGACTGCGGACACGAGGGTCAGCAGATCAAGCACCAGAGTCAGCGGCTCATGGCCCCGATAGAGCAGGGCGGCGAACAGTCCGGCCAGCGGCAGAAACAGCGGTATCACGCAGCCCGGTACACCACGAAGGCTGACCAGTGCGACACAGAACACACCGAGAATGGACAGCTCGCTCAGAGTCCGGAAGGCCTCACCGCCCTGTTCGTAGGCAAACACCAGCAAACCGAACACCGCCCACATGGCGCTGAAGGAAAGTAATCGCAGCGTTACCAAAGGCCAGTGGACGCCTGGCGCCCGGCAATAATGCAGCAGCAGAATCCCGATACAGATGATAGGTGTCGGCCCCCGGAAAAGCAGGTTCCACATCGGCGCAATATCAACCAGAGAGCTGCCCCGGATCAGGATGGTCCCGTTGCTGACGATGCTAAGCACCAGGACAACCCAGGCGCTTTTAACCGCGATTTCACGTAACAGCCGATGTTCGGCCCGCAAAAACAAGTCGCGAAAACGAGCAGGAACCACAGTGGGTGCGAACGGAAGCATATAACCCCGATGTCAGTAACGTAGAGTGTGGGTTGCCAAAGTTGGCCTTCGCCCACAAGTTGTGACGAAGGTCTCAATTATAGAGGGGATTAAATTTTCGTAAACTGGCGGGCAATAATTTCGAACGGAATAACACATTGTGTGACGGAAGTGCCCGGGTACGCCGACACAGGCGCATACCCGGACGAGGGCAGATTAGCCAGGCCGGTGGCCTAAACAAAATTCCGGGGTGGACTGTAGTGTTCCTGGGTCATCAGGTCGATACCGCAGTCCATGGACGACACCCACTCCAGGAAGCGGCGTATCATCTCGGGCCCTTCAAAGCGCTTGCCGTGTTGGGGCACGATCATGGCCACGTCCATGCCGCGGATCATATTGGCCCAGAGCTTACATACTTTGCGCGAGGCGATGTAGCGGCGGTGGAAACCCCTCATGAATGGGACGTGCGCATCAAAATCGGTCACCGGTTTGTGGTCTTCTGTCGCCCCCATGGAGGCGCCGAGGTCTCCGGAAAACAGAATTTTCGAGACCGGATCGTAGAACTGCAGGTTGCCCACGGAATGCATAAAGTGAGCGGGCAGGCACATAATGTAGCTGTTGCCGAATTTTATCTTCGCGCCGGGATCCGGAATTCCGATGATGCGATCGAAAACATCGCTGCCAAGCTGACCGGTAACATAACCCGACGCCAGGTGGGGCAGGAACCGGGCCCACAGGGATGACGTTACGATCTGGGCGCGGGTGTGCACGAGCCAGCGGTCGATGGCGCCGATAATATCCGGGTCCTGGTGGGACGCGAACACATAATCCATTTCACGGATATTCATGTAACGGGAGGCGGCGACCGCCAGCGGCGTGTAGGTGAGGTCTCCGCCGGGGTCAATCAGTGCCTCATGGTCGCCGTCCACGATCAGGAACTGATTGGACTGCACCCCTTCACCGGTAACCAGGGAATCGAACATCAGACATTTGTGGGAACCATTATCAAACAGAACGATGGGTTCAGCGGCCATCCGTTACTCCTTGGCTGAAGCGAAATACTGGCCCGGGAGCATACGGAGAAGCGTCAGGTCAGATCTTGCGTCAGGTCAAAAAGGATGACTTTCGTCAAGATTTCTGCCCGGCTAGGGCGCCCTGGGACCTCCGGGTTCCCGGCTGCAAAGGTGCCTTGCAAGCTCGTTTCAACCGGCCACGAAACGTTGGCGCGCGGGAACCACTGTCATTGTTCTTGTTGGAGCGATTAGACTAACCCGTTAACAACGGCAGGAAAAACGATTAATAATTACATATTCCCAGGAAATGCCCATGACCAAGGATGCGCCCGAAGACCATTCCGTTCCCGCTGAAGAGGCGCCGGAAGCCCGCCTGAAATCGCTGGCAGATCTGGCCATGCCGCTCTATGGCATGTTTGGGCTGGGCGTGCTCTATACGCTCTATGTTGCCCATGAAATCGTTTTGCCGATCATTCTCGCGATCCTCGCGAGTCTGCTGCTGGCGCCTCTGGTAACCCGTGCCAGCCGTATCGGTATCCCCCGGTTCATCAGCGCGCTTGTTCTGGTCGTGGCGCTGCTGGCTGGCGTTCTCGGCCTGGGGTGGGCGGTGTTTACGCCGGCGCTCGACTGGGCTGAGAAAGCGCCGGAAGGGCTGTCCCGGCTACTTGTAGGCCAGAGCAGCTTTCGTACCCAGCTTGAGAAGGTGTCGGAGTCAGCGCGCAAGGTGGAACAATCCATGGAAGAGCTGGCTGAAACCGGAGCAGGAGAACAGCCCACCACGGTGGTCCTGCAGACAGAATCCTGGGGCAGCCAGCTGATGGTCAAGGCCCGGAAGGGCATTGTCGGGCTGGCACTCAGCCTGGCGCTGACCTATTTCCTGTTGGTCAGCGGTGATCGTCTGATCCATAACTTCATCCGGCAATGCCCTGGCAGTCAACGGCGTCGTGCCCTGGCCATTGTGCGGGAGTCCCAGAGTCAGATTGCGCAGTACCTTGGCGTTATCAGCGTCAGCAACCTGCTTATCGGTACGGTCACCGGCCTGATGTGCTGGGCGATTGGCCTGCCAGATCCGGCGGTCTGGGGCCTGGTGGCAGGGCTGGCCCGTTTCGTACCCTATCTCGGGGTAATCATGACCATCATCCTGCTGACGGTGGTGTCTGCCACCAGTCTGGACGACGTGTGGCTAATGATTATCGCGCCTATCGGCTATCTGGCGCTGACCTCCCTTGTCGGCTTTTTTATCGAGCCCTGGATTCACGGATTCCGGATGGCCATCAACCCCGTTATCATCTTCGTCGCCATCTTCTTCTGGGGCTGGCTGTGGGGGCCGGTAGGTGTCCTGCTGGCGGTACCGCTGATGACGGTCATCCAGGTGGTGCTCAAGCAGATCCCGAAACTGCGCCCCATCTATCGCGTAATTGCCCGATAATTAAACAAACGTTCGTTTGAACGGGCCTTCCGTTTCTGCGAAAATGCGGCAGAGTTAACACATCGTCCGGGCGGCAGTTTTCGGTCAGGGAGTGAGTACGGTTATGCCAAGAATCCGATGGAGTTCCACCGGTCTGTCCATTCTGGTGCTGGTCGTACTTGTGGTATGGCTGGCGACAGGCGATGTCCGTACCGCCGAAGATCAGGCGCCGGCACAACAGCACCAGGGTGAGCCTGAGCTGCCGACGGTGCAGGTGGAGTTACGGCATGCCAGCACGTTCGAGCCCGCCGTCCGCCTGCAGGGACAGGTAGAAGCCTGGCGGCGACTTGAGGTGAACGCCCGGGTAAGCGGTCAGGTTGAGGAGCTGGACGTAGCCCTCGGCGACTCTGTGGCCCGGGGTGACCGCTTGCTGGTGTTGTCGGCAGACGACCGGCCTGCCACGGTGGCCGGGGCAAGGGCCCGGGTTCGGCAGCTGGAAGCGGAGCTCGCGGCAGCCAACCGGCTGCGTACGGAGCGGCTGGTTTCCGAATCAGAAAAACTGCGGCTCGAAGCAGAGCTGGCCGCCGCCCGCGCCGAATTAAGTCAGGCCAGTCTTGCCCAGAGTTATCTCGAACCCAGGGCTCCCTTCGATGCTATCGTAAACGCCCGTCATATCGAAGCCGGTACTCTGGTCCAGGTCGGTGACCCCCTGTTTGAGCTGGTTCAGATCGATCCGTTAAAGGTCTCCGGGTTTGTGCCACAGCAGCAGGTCGGGCGCCTGAAACCCGGCCAACCGGTAGCCGTCGCGCTGCTGGATGGCCGCGAACTGGAGGGGGAGCTGACTTTTGTCGCCTCGGCGGCGGACCACGAAACCCGCAGTTTCCGCATTGAGGCCCGGGTCGCTAACCCGGATCATCTGCGCATTGCCGGTGGCAGCGCCAGCCTTCGCATCCTCCAGCCGTCGACACAGGCATTGTTTCTCTCACCTGCGCTACTCAGTCTGGGGCCAGGCGGCCGCCCCGGCATTCTCCATGTCGCTGATGATAACCGGGTGGTGTTCAGCCCCGTTGATCTGCTAAGCATCAGTACCGAAGGGGCCTGGGTCAGTGGCATTGAGTTTCCGGTTAACCTCATTACCCGGGGTGCCGGGTTTGTGGCTCACGGACAGCGGGTCAACCCGGTAACTGTCGAACAGAAGGACTGACCTGTGCGCACTCTGATCCATGCGGCCATGGACCGAAGCCGCACGACCATGCTGCTGCTCTGCTTTCTGATCATGGGCGGTATCGCGGCCTTCCTCACTATCCCGAAAGAATCCAACCCGGACGTTACCATTCCGACGATCTACGTATCGGTCACCCTCGAAGGCGTCAGTCCGGAGGATGCCGAACGGCTGCTGGTCAAGCCTCTGGAGCAGGAGCTGCGCTCGCTGGAAGGCATCAAGGAGATGCGTAGCAGTGCGGCGGAAGGCTATGCCGCCGTAATCCTGGAGTTTGACGCCGGCTTCAACCCGGATAAAGCGTTGCAGGATGTGCGCGAGAAGGTGGACACCGCAAGGTCCGAGTTGCCATCGGAGGCCGACGAGCCCCGGGTTCACGAAATCAACGTCTCGCTGTTCCCCATATTGTCCATTGGCCTTTCCGGTCCACTGACGGAGCGGGAACTGATCACCATCGCCCGGGAATTGCAGGACGCTATCGAAGGCATTCCGGAAGTGCTCGAGGTGGAAATCGGTGGCGACCGTGAAGACCTGCTGGAAATTGTGGTCAACCCGCAGGTACTGGAGAGTTACGGCGTCGACTACGATCAACTGGCGACCCTGGTGCGGCGAAACAACCAGCTTGTGGCGGCGGGCAGTCTCGACAACGGCCAGGGGCGTATGGCGATCAAGGTTCCCGGCGTCGTTGAAAATGTGGAAGACGTGATGTCCATGCCGGTCAAGGTAAGTGGAGACCGGGTCGTAACCTTTGGCGATGTAGCGGTTCTGCAGCGAACGTTCAAGGACCCCACCGGATTTGCGCGTATCAATGGTGAACCTGCCGTGGTGCTGGAAGTGTCCAAGCGCGCGGGGGCCAATATTCTCGAGACCGTCGCCAAGGTGAGGGCGTTAATGGACGCGGCGCAGCCGCATCTGCCGGACAATCTGGAAGTCCGGTACACCATGGATCAGTCAGAGGATGTACAGGAAATCCTGACGGACCTGCTGAACAATGTGATGACCGCGATCGTGCTGGTGGTCATCGTTATCATTGCAGCCATGGGCCCGCGCTCGGCAGTTCTGGTAGGGATAACCATCCCCGGCGCCTTTCTGAGCGGCATTCTGGTGATCTGGGCCATGGGCTATACCCTGAACATTGTCGTGCTGTTCAGCCTGATTCTGGTGGCCGGCATGCTGGTGGATGGGGCCATTGTGGTATCCGAGCTGGCAGACCGTAATCTGTCGGACGGCATGACCCCTGCCCGGGCCTGGACCGAAGCCGCCAGCCGTATGGCCTGGCCGGTGATTGCGTCCACTGCGACCACGCTGGCGGTGTTCGTGCCCCTGTTGTTCTGGCCGGACACCGTCGGGGAGTTTATGAAGTATCTTCCGGCCACGGTCATTATCTGTCTGACGGCGTCGCTTGCCATGGCACTGATATTCCTGCCGGTTATGGGGGGAGTCAGCGGCGGCAGGCGGGCCCGGGGTGTCAACGCGGAAGGCAGGTTCATGCAGGGATATCGCCGGGTTCTGGCCCGCCTGCTGCGGTATCCGGTCAGCACTCTGCTTGTTTCCCTGCTGATTGTAGGATCCATCGGCGGGACATACGCCGCATTCAACCACGGGGTCGACTTTTTCCCCGACGTGGAGCCGGAGTCCGCACAGGTGCAGATACGCGCCCGTGGGGATTTGTCGGTTCATGAGAGAGACGCCATTGTGCGTGAGGTAGAGCGCCGGCTGGCAGGCGCACCGGAGGTGTCCTCCGTTTACGCAAGGTCTATGGTCAGCCCGGCGAACCAGATGGCGCCCGATGTGATCGGTACCTTGCAGTTTCAGTTTATCGAATGGGATGAGCGTCGCCCGGCCTCTCGGATTCTCAACGAGTTCCGCGACCGGACCGCTGATATTCCGGGCATCGTGCTGGAGTTCCGTCAGCAGGAGCAGGGCCCGGGTGGCGGCAAGCCCATCGAGATCATGGTTACCAGCCGGGACGCAGACAAGCTTGATCAGTACGTCAGCGAACTGCGCAATGCCATGGAAGAGGTCGGCGGTTTTATTGACGTGGAAGATGATCGCAGCCTGCCCGGCATCGAATGGCGCCTGGAGGTGGACCGCGAGGCAGCGTCCCGCTTCGGCACCGACGTTGCCAGCATCGGCAGCTCTGTACGGCTGGTGACCAACGGCCTGGTACTGGCGACCTATCGCCCGGCTGACGTGCGGGACGAAGTGGACATCGCGGTACGGGTTCCTCCTGCCTGGCGGGAGCTGGACCAGTTTGAGCGACAAACCCTGAACACGTCCCGGGGCCAGGTGCCCCTGTCCCAGTTTGTCAGCCTTGAGCCGGCGCCGAAAACCGGAACCATCGCCCGTCTGGATGGGGAGCGTGCGATCACCATCAAGGCAGAAGTGCAGTCGGGCTTTAATGCCGCCGCTCAGTTACAGGCTCTGCGGAGCCGTCTGCCAGAGACCCCGGCTGGGGTCGAGGTCGGGTTTGGCGGCGAAGACGAAGAGTTGCGCCGGGCCATGAGCTTTCTCGCGACCGCCTTTGTCGTGGCCATTGGCTTGATGGCTCTGATACTGGTTACCCAGTTCAACTCGCTCTATCAGACCCTGCTGATCCTGTCTGCCATCGTTCTGTCAACCGCCGGCGTGTTGCTGGGACTGCTGCTGAACGGTCAGGCGTTTGGCGTGGTGATGGTCGGTATGGGAATCATTGCGCTGGCGGGGATTGTGGTGAACAACAACATCATACTGATCGACACTTTCAACCAGCTTCGCGCCGAAGGCATGCCGCCCCGCAAGGCGGCCCTGGAAACCGGATGCCTGCGTTTGCGGCCGGTCCTGTTGACCGCCATCACAACCATCCTGGGGCTCATGCCGATGGTGCTGGGTGTCAACGTTGACCTGCTGACACCCTCCCTGGGCATTAATGCTCCTTCAACCCAGTGGTGGACCCAGCTTTCCAGTGCCATCGCCGGTGGACTGGCGTTTGCGACCTTCCTGACCCTGTTGCTGACTCCGGTCCTGCTGGTGATCGGTCCGGCAGGCCGCCGGGAGAACCAACAAACAATGCCTGAGGCGGCCTGATACCACGAAGAACCAGGGTCAGTTGGTGGCCTGTTCTGCAGCCCCGTCATCCTGTTCGCCGCCGGGCATGACGTCGGGATAGCGGGAAGCGATTTCTTTCTGCTTTTCTGAACGCTGCTCGGGGGTCAGATCCGGTTCAGACTGGAGCGCCATGATTTCCAGCGTATAACGGGTCAACTGTTGTTCCCGTCCATACAGCTGATCGGCCAGTTCCGGACCCAGATGAGTACGGCGGAGCCGCTCAACCTGTTCGTAATCACTGCGTAAGGATTCCGGGTCGGTACGCATGGCCAGGGTATCGGCAACTTCCCGGTAAGCATTGCTGTAACGGTAGAATTTTTCCGCCACTTCGACCGCCTGGGCTCCGGCAGGCCCCTCCAGGCCCGCTTCAATCACCGCTTTCAGTTCTTCCAGTTGCTGTTCATCCAGTGTTACCCGGGAATCCATAAAGGTCTGCTCGAGTATCAGTTGCGCCGACTCGTTAATAACCACATTGCCGTCATCATCCAGTTCAACCTGGCTGAGCGCATGGGCAACATGTTCGATCTGGAACGGTATGTTCAGGGTCTCGTCGGCCGTGGCGTCCGGCTCGGTCGCAGGCGCCGGATCGGGGGCGCTGGCGCTCAAGACAGATTCCGAGAACAGCCGGGTATCAGGCTTTGCCGCAGGCTCGGGCCGGGCTGTGGCAGAGGCGGGCTCCGGCCCTGCCGGTGGCTGTGCAGGGGCCGGAGGCGCGCTGTCCGGAATCAGGGTCTGGCCGGCCGCCCAGATTACCGCAGCCACTACCCCCAGCACGCCCGCCCCGACACCAACCATGGCCGTCCGATTGGTCTTGCGGGCCGGCGGGGCTGGCTTGCGGGGCTTTTCAATTCTGGTGCTCATGGCATGAGGTCCTCGATGGCCTGGCGCTCACGAATGTTGGAAATGGTGGTGCCCGACCATTTTTTCATGGCCCGCCGCAGACTGGAAGCGCAGGAAAAGCCGACAATCTCTGCTACTTCATCCACACTCAGTGCGGAAGAGCGGAGCTGATGGGTGGCAATTTCCATTCGTACTGAATGCAACAGCTTGCGGAAGGAGGTTTTCTCCGCCGCCAGACGCCGGGTCAGGGACCGTGGTGGCATCTGCATGCCTTGTGACACCTGCTCCAGGTCGATCGATGGGCTGAAATGGGCGCGGATATGCCAGCGCACCCGGTCGGTAAAGGTAATATCCACTGGCGCCTGATTCAGCTCCTGCTCGCACTGCTGGATCAGCTTGCGCCAGGCCCGCCGGCGATAGGGGCGAAACGGTTTGATCACGTAATTGTAGTCCGCCGAAATCGCGGTTTTCTCGGCACCGAACGTCACCGACTTACAGGGTAGTTCGCTGTACAGGTCGACGTGGGCCGGCTCAGGGTAATCCAGGGTCACGTGCACATCCGTGTCCCGGGCCTCCGGGTTGCCACAGAGCGTCCAGAGGCGCGCCGTCATGGCCACCCGGAATTCCAGTGTGAACTGGCGGACGTCCTCTTCGTAGGCTTCGTCGGCCGAATACTCCAACGGGTCAACAACGCGACGGTTGCAGTCGATGTAGGTGGTCGGGCGCGACACCATCAGGGCGTAGTATGGCTGGGAGATTACCAGATAGCGCCGGAAGGCTTCACCGGCTTCTTTCAGGCTGGGGCTGGAGTGGATGGTGTAGCCCAGGGTGCCCCAGAAACTCCAGTCAAGTTCCATACCGGTTATCAGGCCGAGGCCGGGCTTGCGACAATGGTGGAGACCGTTGCGCACCAGCGCCTGCTGTTGCAGATAGCTGATCCGTATATCCTGCATATCGAACATGGCTGGTGAAATGCCGGTTCCCCGGAGTAAATCGTTGAGATTCGCGCCGTGCCGGGTGAACACTTCAATAAAGCCCAGGGGATGAAGGTGAAGCGGGATCACTCTGGCGTTAAAGTCCATCATGGAGAGCCCCTCTCGATATCAATGTCGGGTTTTTGTGCCGATGACGTTTGTCAATGGGTTTTTTGTACTTCTGATGTAACCGTTGTTGATAGTGTGCCGTTATTCGCACCCGTGTAACAGGAACCTCTTAACAAAAAAGCACTTGGGCAGGTTCGGGCTGAGGCCGGGGTCAGGGTCGAAATGGATATGAGAAACCCCCTGGAAGCCTGCTCTGACGGCCTCCGGCGGGATGATCCGGTGACAGGTTGACGGGGAATGACTGAAGCTTAATCTAGGCAGCATTGCCGGCCGCGACGCCGGAGGCCCACGCCCACTGAAAATTGTGCCCGCCGAGGTGCCCGGTAACATCCACCACTTCCCCGATAAAGAACAGGCCCGGAATATCATTGGCGGCCATGGTTTGCGAAGACAGCTGGCGGGTATCCACTCCGCCCAGGGTGACTTCCGCGGTCCGGTAGCCCTCAGTGCCGGCAGGCTTCAGGGTCCAGTTCGACAGGGTTTCGGCAATAGTGTCCAGTTCGCTATTACGGTACTCCTGGAGGGGGCGGCTCCAGCCCTGCCATTGCACAAAAGCACGGGCGAAGCGCCGGGGCAGGGTGCCTGAAAGGTGGCTCTCAAGGGTCGTGCCGGGGCTCTCCGCTTTCAGCCGGCCCAGAGCCTCCCGGGCGGACTGGCCCGGCAAGAGATTGATGGCGATGGCGTCGCCAGGCTGCCAGAAGCTGGAAATCTGCAGGATTGCGGGTCCGCTCAGGCCGCGGTGAGTGACCAGCATGGGTTCACGAAAGCGCTCGCCGTTACAGAGGACTTCCACCGGACAACTGATCCCGGACAGAGGGGTCAACTGCTCCCTGAGCCCGGAAGTCAGCGTAAACGGTACCAGCCCGGCCCGGACCGGAAGCACGGATAGCCCGAACTGGCGGGCCAGATCGTAACCGAAACCGGTAGCTCCCATGGTCGGGATAGACAGCCCGCCGGTGGCAACAACCACGGATGCGCACTCGACAGT
>CAYMQO010000033.1:0-11555 GCA_964392405.1 uncultured Marinobacter sp. | reverse complement strand
TTGATGACCTTTCATTCGCCAAGCTGGCGAGCCTGATGAGCCGGGGTTACGTCGTCAAGACCACCCAACTGAGTGACAGCTTTACCTATCCGGACTTTGTTGCCCAACATAAGGGCAAGGCCAAACTACTTTTTGTTATAAATGACAAGGAAAAAATTCACCCGGTCATGGCAGGGGATGAGTGGGAACCGGAAACCGGCTGGCAACTGATCAGCCTGGTGCCACCCAAGCCCGCCAGTGACCGTAAACCCAGCAGCGGTTCGAACCGGAACGTTAGCTGAATACTCGATAATAACAAGGGGAAATTCCTATGATCGATACCCTCAAGGTATGGCACGAACTGGCCGCGACTGCGAATGCGGCCGGGCTCGATGATCTGCTTGCGGACAACGCGGTGTTTCATTCGCCAGTGGTCCACACGCCTCAGGAAGGCAAGGCCCTGACCAAAGCGTACCTGAGCGCAGCCTTCAGTGTGCTGAACAATGACCATTTCAGGTATTTGCGGGAGGTGGTCGATGGTAATACCGCGGTACTGGAGTTCCGTACTGAGCTGGACGGCATCGTGATCAACGGTATCGATATGATTGAGTGGGATGAAACCGGGCGCATCCGTGACTTCAAGGTCATGGTGCGCCCGCTCAAGGCCATCAACAAACTGCATGAAATGATGGCTGCCATGCTGGAAGCTCAGCAACGTCAGAAGATCTGAGTGTTCGCCCGCTCTGAAGCGGGCGTCACAACCCTTACCTGAACCGTGGCCCGTCAGGCCCACTGCCCGTTATTGACGGTCCAGGCCGAACATCTGGTTGGTGTTACCACTGATGCAGGTCCACTGCATCAGGTTGGCACCGGCATGGGTGGCAAAACTGTCCACATCCAGGCATTTCTCGCTGTGCCTGGGAACGATCCGCCAGCGTCCGCTGCCGGCATTCTGGAAGCGGAACAACTGGTTATCGTTACCGGTCCAGTTCCAGAGCATGACGTTGGCGCCGTTGTCACGGGATAGCCCGTCAATGTCCAGCGCCATGTCTGGTCCATGGGATGGTGAGATCCGGTAAAACCCGTCTCTGACGTGGGTCAGGTTCCATTTCTGGCAGGCGTTGTTCAGCCAGTCCCACTGCTGGATATTGGACCCCGGGCTGGTGTCGCACATGGCCAGATCCAACGCCTTGCCGCTATGAATGGGCGTAATACGGTAGGTTCCGTTGGCGATGTTGCCGCTTCCTCCGCCATTACCCGGGTCTGAAGGCGGGGTGCCAGTACGGGTACAGCCAGAAACGTTGATGCTCGAGCTGCTGGTGCGCACCAGTTGGCAATTGGGGTTGCCGTTACGGACCGCTCCGCTGAGTACATGGGTATTGCGGGCATCTTCCAGGAAAATACCCTGGGCACTGGAGTTGGCGATATCCACGTGCTGCACCGTCGTGCCGTTGCTGCCAGAGACGCTGAAAAAGCCCCGGCCGGAATTGCGGGAGTGCACCCCGGCCACGCGAACATTGGGGCCATTGTTGTTGGCCACCCGGAACGTAGCGTAGCCGCCGCCCTGGTTGTTGCGGTTGCCGGTGACCACGCCGACGGTGCCGTTTCGGGAATCGTTCAGCAACAGGCCGGACCCGCCGTTATTGTTGATGGTGACATCACCGATATTAAAACCGTCGACACCGTAGGTTTCAATGCCATGGCCACGAGCCCCTTCGACCAGGACATTGCCGCTGATGGTCAGGTTTCGGGCCGGGCCGGTGGAAGCGTCCACCCGAATGCCAAGCCCCACCGGGTTATTGTTGTTCAGGTTCATGGTGATATTGTGCAGGGTCACATTGGAGCAGCCCCGGAACCACACCCCGTAACGGGGGTTGCCGGCGACCCGCAGGTTGCGCACGGTGACGCCATTGCGACGGTCACAGTACACGGGCACAATCAGCTCACCGCCGTTGGCGGTCACGGTATTGCCATGGAAGTCCAGCACGGTGCCGTTCTGGGGGCGAATCCCATACACATTCCCGCCATCAGGGCCGGAATCACCCGAACTACGGATATTGACTGTGCCCGGTCCCATGGCGTTGATGGCGGCGTTAACCGCATCAAACATCCGCGTGCCGGTATAGACGTTGGCGCCATCTACCGAGGCGCGCCAGTAAAAGCCGCTACGCTGAACTTCCGCATCTGCCAGCGTCATCAATGGCATGCAGGCGAGCACGGCAAGTGCCGCGCCGCGAAGGGTGGTTCTGTTCAAGGCTGACATGTCGAACACTCCGTGTCATGGCAGGCGTACGCTCTGGCCCGCCCGCCGGATAATTGTTGCTGTACTGCTGACGTCATACTAGCTACCGCCTGCGGTGACACCCATAACCTGAACGCCGTTATAACCGGATCACCGGCCGTTCTGGTCCGTTTGTTTGTGTCGGGTTGGCAATTAACGCTTTCGTCATTGTTAAACGGTTAGCAGAGGTGCATCGCTGATGGAAGGTACGACGCCGGCGCGAACCCGGTGCAGTGTTTGTGGTCATCCAGAGTTGAGGGAGTTTCAGTGGGTTGAGGAGCGCTGCTATCGCCGTTGTCCTCAATGCTCCGCCACGCTGATGGACCCGGCCGGATGGCTGAGCGAGCAGGCCGAGCGGGCCGTGTATGCGCTCCATGACAACCGGCCCGACGACCCGCGCTACCGGTCGTTCCTCCACCGGCTTGCCGGGCCATTACTTGAGGTGCTGCCACCAGGTCAGAAAGGGCTCGACTTTGGCTGTGGACCAGGTCCGGCATTAGCGCAAATGCTGGAGGAAGCAGGGCATCAGATGGCGCTCTATGATCCTGCATTTTTCCCGGATACATCGGTACTGGCCGAACAATGGGATTTCATCGTCTGTACCGAGGTGGTTGAGCACCTTCGTCATCCGCTGGCGGTCTTTCGTCAGCTCGACCAGATGATCCGCCCGGGGGGCTGGCTTGGCATCATGACCTGCTTCCAGACAGACGATGAGCGCTTCGCGAACTGGTTCTACCGACGGGATCCGACCCACATCGTTTTCTACCGGGAGGCGACCTTTTCATGGCTGGCAAAGCGGTTTCACTGGCAGATGACGGTTCCACGAAAGGATGTCGTTTTGCTACACAAAATGCTCTGATTCTCTGTATCCGAATGTAACTTTGCCCTGTCAATCAAATAGGCAGATCGAAAAGTTGATGGCGCCGTTTCAGATGCTTGCAGAAGTCCCTGTTAATCAAGAAGATTAAAATTGTAACGAATCGATAAATCCGGCTTCAGTTCATGGAGTTGGCGGTTGGCGAAGGGGTACCATGGCCACACCTTTCACAACCTTACCCCGTCTTAACCATGCCAAGCCTGTTGATACGACACGGCCGTTGTCAGCGCCGGCTTCGGGGGCTGATGATCGCCTTACTCATGCTCATGCCGATGGCCAGCCAGGCTGGTGTCGCCGGTGAGGAGCAGGCCAGTCGTACCCTCGGTCTGTTGCAGCAGAGCATTCAATGGATCCGCGAACATCATGGCCAGCCTGTACCGGCAACCGCTGTGTCGCAGCCGGAGTCAGCAATTGATATCGATACCGCGGGCCAGGGTGTGGCCATGGCGGCCATCCCTCTCTCATCAGCGCCGGCCCGGGAAACCTGGGCCGGCCAGCGTTTCTTCCTGCGCGGGGAAGATCACGGGGCCGGGCAGACCGACCGGGTCCGGGTTGGTTTTGAAGAAAGTCCGTTGCCCTGGCTGAACAGCAACCTGACGGTAGACGGCAACTGGTCCATGTCCCAGCAGCCCGGCGACACCACCATGGACATCGGCCTGAACTGGCGCATGCCCCTGGGACGAAATCAGCTGGCGTTCAGCGGACGGCACCATGAATATCAGGATGAGGCCATTATTGATGATGACATTCGCCAGGTGGGCGGTACCCGGCAGACCCTTGAGCTCGAGCTGAACCGGAACCTCTACCAGGGGCCCATGGCGGGGCTCAACGCGCGTATGATCGCGACAGACGTAAGTAACCAGTGGTTTGAGAATAACGACCTGACCGGTGAGGCCCGCCAGAGTTATACCCTGTTCCGTGTCGATGGCCATCTGGAGGGCGAGTTGCCCTGGCTGAGCGCCCGCGGCGGGATCGATCTCGCGGTTGAAACCTGCGTTTCCCTGTTGGAGGGTTCAGAGCAGGAAGCCTGCGGGGAGCAGATTGGTGGCTTTCAGCGCTATAACCTGTCCGCCGGACTGGAGCGAAACTGGCTGCACCTGGACTGGGATCTGAGCGGGGCCTATCAGTACACTCCGGGAGAATTGCCCGGCTGGCGTTATATGGAAGTCGGCCCGGGGATGATGCACGGCTTCGGCGGTCAGGCACTGCGGGGGCGGCAGGGGGGCTGGTTGCGTCTGGACAGTACCACGCCGAGTCGCCTTCTCTGGCTGCCGTCTGAATTGCGTACGGAAGTGACGTTTTCCCTGTTGCGAGGCTGGGCAGAGACTCCGGAACAGGGCCTTGCCAGCCAGGCCACGGTCGGGGAAGTCCTCTGGCGGGTCAATGGTGAACATCTCTCGGGCGGGCTCCGGGCCGGAACCCTGATCAACGCTGATGGCCCCGGCCTTGCAGCAACATCAGTACCTGACGTATCTCTCGAAATTACCTGGACCCTGTGACTCCACAGCGCATCGGCGGCTGATTTCCAGTATATCGGCTTACAAAGTCGTCACTTGCCGCAAGCGTTGATGGAGACTACAAATCTATAGGCAGGCCGGCAATCAAGCCATCCTAAGGATTTGAATTTCAGGGACCCTTTCCATGCTGCGTCTCCTATCGGGAGTAATCGTTTCAACCGTTCTTGCAACCAGTACTGCCTCCGCCGTTGCCGATGAGGCCTTCGGTTTTGACCAGGTCGCCGAAAAAGCCCGTGAACTGGCCGGGCAACGCTGGCAGGCGCCGCCTTCCGTTCCGGATTTTATGAGGGAGCTGGAGTACTCAAGATACCAGGAGATCCGCTTTCGGGACGATCGCAATCTGTGGCGGGATACCGACTCCAGATTTCAGGTGATGCTGACCCCCGCCGGCAAATACTTCACCCATGCGGTGGCCCTGAACGAGATCCGCGATGGCGAGGTTGAGCCCATCCGCTTTGCCCGGGACCTGTTTACCTATCCCAACGAGGAATTCGCCAAGCGGGTGCCACCGGATCTGGGGTTTGCGGGTTTTCGTCTGACTTACCCGTTACGGGGGCCGGACATCAATAACCAGTTTCTGTCATTTGCCGGCGCAAGTTATTTCCGGGGGGTGGGTCGTAACGATGGCTTCGGGCTGTCTGCCCGGGGCATCGCCATCGATACCGGTCAGCCCAACGGTGAGGAGTTTCCATCCTTTATCGAGTTCTGGCTGGAACAGCCTGACGGGGACGATGATCAGGTCGTGGTATACGGTCTGCTGAATGGCCCCAGCCTGACCGGCGCCTATCAGTTCACCATCAGGCCCGGGGATACTCTGGATATGGATGTGCATGCCCGGCTCTTTTTCCGCCATAAGGTCGGCCTTCCGGGCTACGCGCCGCTGACCAGCATGTTTTACTACGGCGAGAATACCCTGCGACCACTCGGTGAATGGCGCCCGCAGACCCATGACTCTGACGGCCTGCTGGTCACCGACGGTGAAAATGGTGAGTGGCTCTGGCGGCCGCTGATCAATCCCACCGCATTGCGGATCAGCTATCTGCGTACCAATAATCCCAGGGGGTTTGGCTTGATGCAGAGAAACCGCGACTTCCGGGACTTCCAGGATCTTGAGGCCCGCTACGAGCTTCGACCCAGCGCCTGGGTTGAACCCGAGGGCGACTGGGGGCCGGGCAACGTGGTCCTCGTGGAAATTCCCACCCGCTCGGAAGTGAATGACAACATTGTGGCGTTCTGGTCGCCGGAAAACGCCCCGGAAGGAGGAACGTCAGTGGATCTGGAATACCGGATGAGGTTCGGGCCAGCGGGACCCGGGCTTACCGGGCACCCCAGCGGCTATGCGGTCAATACCTTCATCGGTGATGGCAATCGCATCGGGGGAGGGGATCAGGAAGGGTCCTACCGGATTCTGGTGGACTTCGAGGGCGGTGTCCTGGGCGAAACGGATCCAGGTGCGGATGTGGTCAGTATGGTCAGTGCCAACGAGCAGACGGAAGTGCTGGAGCACTTTGTTGAGTACTCGGAACCCACCAAACAGTGGCGACTGTCGATTCTGGTCCGTCCGTCCGGCAACGAGACCATGGCACTGCGTGCGTTCCTGTCGCTGGATGATGAGCCACTGACGGAAACCTGGACCTACGAGCTGCCGCCGGGGGTAGATATCCGGGCGAAGTAAAGCGCTCGACGTAAAGGTCTCGTATCACTCCCAGGAGTCCGACATGGAAAAGGCCATCTGCCAGTACGCGCTCGACCGGGTCATGATCTATCTGCGGAATTACGGTATCTCCCCATCGCCCGCTGTCTGCCGGCAAGCGCTGGCGCTGATCGATGCCTGTCTGGCTGAGGCACAAAGCGGGCAGTTGTCGACCCGGTCAGCCGGGCCGGCGCCGGAGGCCCCGACCGGGGTTCTTGCCCGGGTGTTTGACCGACTGCCAGAGTACTTTGATCTGCCGGAGCTTCAGGTGCCCCTCCAGCGGCCACCCATCGACCGGGGGAGTATCGGGTATGGACCAGCGCTGTGAGCCGGGAGCGGTCCCGCTGGCACCGGCAGACGGCGCGTCGCCCGTACGCTGGCGGTGGGTTGCCAATACCCGGCGTGTTCTCTTTGCCCTGCTGGTAATAGGGCAGACCTTTATCGCAACGGTTTTCATGCTCCGGGTGCTGCCTTATCACGGCGGCACCTGGGTTGAAGTAGCTCTGGCGTCTTTATTTGCCGTGCTCTATGGCTGGATCTCTATCGGTTTCTGGACTGCCGTCTGGGGCTTCGTGATCCGGCTCTGCGGCGGTGACCGCTGGTCCCTGGCCCGACGTCATAAACCTGCGGAGCTTGCGGCAACGCCGCTGGCGTCCACCGCCGTAATAATGCCCATTTACCATGAGCCGGTTCAGCGCACCCTGCGGGGATTGCGGGCGATTTATCGGGATCTGGAGCGAACCGGACATCTTGAGCACTTCGAATTCTATATCCTCTCCGACAGCCGCGATCCGGAAGTTTGGCTGGAAGAGCAGGCCGCCTGGCAGAGTCTCTGCGAAGAGCTGGATGCCGACGGCCGGCTTTTTTACCGGCGTCGTACGGTTAACCTGAACTATAAAAGCGGTAACGTGGCGGATTTTTTCCGACGCTGGGGCCGCCGTTGCCGTTATACCGTTGTGCTTGACGCCGACAGCCTGATGGGGGGAGAGACCCTCGTCCGTATGGTACAGCTTATGGAGCGGGAGCCCCGGGTGGGCATCCTGCAAAGCAACCCGCGGGTGGTGCGGGGCAGTTCGCTGTTTGCCCGGGTTCAGCAATTTGCGAACCGGCTGTACTCCCCACTGTTTGCCACCGGCCTGGCGGCGATTCAGATGGGTGATGCCGCCTTCTGGGGCCATAACGCGATCATCCGTACGGAAGCGTTTATGGCCCACTGCGGTTTACGTAAGCTGCCCGGCGCCGGTTTGTTCCGTGGACCTATCCTCAGCCATGACTTTGTGGAGGCGGCGTGGATGGGGCGGGCGGGCTTCGAAGTCTGGCTGGAGCCGTCGCTGGTGGCGAGCTACGAGGAATCACCGCCCAGCCTGGCTGATGAGCTGTCCCGGGACCGGCGCTGGGCCAAAGGCAACCTGCAACACCTCTGGGTCATGCTGACGACGCCAGGTCTGCGCTTTGCCCACCGGATGGCGTTCTTTAATGGCGTTATGGGCTATGTATCATCACCGCTGTGGTTGTTGTTCCTCACCTTCACAACCGTTGAGGCCGCCCAGCTTGCGCTTTTGCCCATAGACTACTTTCCGGAGCATCATTCTGAGCTCTATCCGTTATGGCCGGAATGGCGCCCGGGGCTTGCCATCACCCTGGCCCTGACCACTGCGACCATGCTGGTGGCACCAAAGATTCTGGCCTGGCTGGATATCGTTATCCGCGGGCAGGCACGCGAGTTTGGCGGAGTGCTGCGCAGCCTGCTCAGTGTGCTGTTTGAAACACTGATGTCCGTGCTGCTGGCGCCGATCAAAATGCTTGCACACTCCGTTTATGTGGTGACCGCATTGCTGAATCTGTCATTGAGCTGGGCCGGTCAGAACCGGACGGAAGAGACCAGCTGGCGGGAAGCCGTTGTGACCCAGGCGCCCGGCATGGTTGCGGGGCTGGCCTGGTCAGCGTTCGCCTGGTATCTGGACCCGGTGTTCTTTCTCTGGTCCCTTCCGGTTGCTATTCCGTTGATTCTGGCGGCGCCGACGGCGGTCTGGCTTAGCCGTTCCTGGGGCGGGCGGGTATTGCGACGCGCCGGTCTGTTGCTGACGCCAGAAGAGCTCCGTCCGCCGGCGGTCATGGTCGAAACAGCGGATGAACAGGCGCTGTTGCCCAGGCTGGACCTGCTCACCCGGTTTGAAGAAGCGGTGCTGCTACCGGAGGTCAACGCCATGCACTGCAGCCTCGCCCGTCGCTATCCCCGGGGGCTGCGGCAGGATAATCTCCAGGCCCTGGCCCGGCGGTGTCTGGAACAGGGCCCCAATGCCCTTAGCCGCCAGGAGCTCAGCCACCTGTGCCGGGATCGCGACACGCTGGCGTGGTTGCATCGGGAAGCCTGGCGCTCCGATCCCGATACCTGGTGGGGGCGAAAGCTGGCGTTAATGGTCAAAACCTGAAACCGGTTACCGGCTCTATGTTACGGGTACATCAGCATGGCCGCATCCAGCAGATCGATTAACGGTTCGTCTTCCTCATAGGTATCCCGGCGAAACTGAACCTTTCCGTCTTCATCTGCCTGAGCGGTCCAGTACGCCATAATCAGCGGCAAGCCGGTGGCGAGGGATACGTTTCGCGTATCGCGACTCTGGCGGGCCTGGTGCAACCGCTGAAAGGCGGGGGTCCCAGCGTCGGGGAACAGTTGATCGGTCAGGCTGACGGCGTTTTCAACGCGAACACACCCTGAGCTGTAGAACCGTTCCGGCGTGCCAAACAGGCGCTGTGATGGCGTGTCATGGAGGTAGACAGAGAACGGGTTGGGAAAACGAATGGCCACTTCGCCCAGGGCATTTCCGGGCCCTGCCGCCTGCCGCAACATCAGGCTGCCGGGCCGGCTCCAGTCAACCTGAGCCGGGTCCAGTGGTGTGCCAGTGCGATCAATCACGGTCAGCCGGTTGCGTTCGAGATAGTCCGGATCTGAGCGGATGGCCGGCAGGGTATCCTCATAAAAAATAGTGGGCGGAATGGTCCAGGTAGGGTTCACCGTCACATGACCAATGGTGGAGGTCAGCGCCGGAGTCTTCCGTTCCGCGCGGCCAACCTGGGCGCGGCCCTGCCACACGGGCTCGCCGTCCCGGAACAGATTGACCCGGGCACCGGCGATGTCCACCAGCAACTGATCCGGCTGCAAATAAGGGGCAAACCAACGCATCCGCTCCAGGTTGACCCGGACCCGTGCCGTCCATGCTGCTGGAGGCATATTGAGCGCTGTCCGCGTCTGTTCGCCCACCAGCCCGTCCGGGGTCAGCCCGTGGTCCCGCTGAAAGTCGGCCACGGCGGCCGCCAGGGCGCCGTCAAAAGTCCGGGCTCTCTGTCGGTTGGCGTCGGGTCCGCCTGGCCAGGGCGTATTACCGCGGAGGTAATTCTGGGCAATCAGCCGGCGCGCCAGCTGCTCTACCCGCTCGTTGTGGTCGCCGATGCGAAGCGTGGGGCCGGGAGTGACCTGGGGCCACTGCAGCGTGAGGGTTTCCAGGCGCCGGGTGTAGGCACGACGCAGGTTCTGGTAGGCGGGCAGCGCCGGACGAGCCTTGTGAAAGAGCGCTGCCAGCCCTTCTGGTAAGTGAAACCCCTGGTCAAGAGCCAGTGCAAAGTCCTGCGGTTCCGGTTGCTGCGGCTGCCGGTGCCAGACCAGTCCGAGGGTTTCGGGGTCCAGCCGGCCCTGGGAAAGGTCTTTGACCGCCCAGGCCAGCATCAGTGTTGCAAGCCAGGCATGGCAGCGCTCGGGGGGCTGGGCTTCTGATTGTCTGCCGGTGATCAGCGCTATCTCAGACAGCAGGTAATAGCCCGGGTGTAACCCGTCCATGCGCAAGGCGGCAAGTTCGTCGATTAATTGCTGCCAGTGCAGGGGCTGGTCCCAGCGGGCTTCGTGGGGCTGTAACCTGTCGAGTTCGGCAACGACCTCACCGATAAACGCCGGTGGCTCAGGCCATTCCGGGCACTCCTGCCCATGGGGCTGGGCAGCAGCCGGGCCGGCGAAAGCCAGTAGAATCAGTATCGCCCAGTGGACCCTGAAAGGCTGACGCCACCGCGAGCCGGGGCGTGAAAAGGTCCGGTAATCCGATCGTTTTACTCCCGCTAGCCACTGGGCTTCAGGTTGCAGAACGTAACGAGTGTTGCCGTTTGTATGAAAACTGTGCAATTTGGCTCGCTTCCCAAAATTTCATGGATTTTTGGTGCACAATACCGGGCGTTAGCACTTCTCTGAAAACCACGTAAGACGAGGAAGACCTGATGAATGCCAGAGGCCTCAAACGCGCTCTGCTGATATCGGCCTGTTTTTTTGTTTCTGGTCTGCCCCTTGCTGGCAGTGTAGCAGCCAGCCCGGCCGACGACCTGTTCCCGGGCCTCGCCAGCTCCGCGCCCGACCTGGACCCTCAGGTACTGCGCTACGCACTGGACGCTGCCGAATGTGCGGTACGTCATGGCGTCGACGTTCCGCAACGCCTGGCCGTCATCGATTTTTCATTGCCTTCCAGTGAGGAGCGCATGTGGATCTTCAGCCTGGCCGATCAGTCATTGCTGATGAGAGAACTGGTCGCCCACGGGCGCAACTCTGGCAATCTTCTGTCCACGCAGTTTTCCAATATCGAGGGCAGCTATCAGTCAAGTATCGGCCTGTTTCGGGGCGCCGAGAGCTACCGTGGCAAGCACGGCTACTCCCTGCGGCTGGACGGGCTGGAGCCCGGCTTCAACGACCTTGCCCGGCGACGGGCCATCGTGATCCATGGCGCGGACTATGTGGATCCGTCCTGGGTTGATGCCTATGGTCGCATTGGCCGCAGCCTGGGCTGTCCGGCGGTCCGGCAGGAGATCACGACTGAGGTGGTGGACAATCTCAAAGGAGGCCAACTGGTATTCAAATACTATCCCGACAAGGAATGGTTGACCCGTTCAGGCCTGCTTAATTGCAACAGCCGCACCATTGCCGACAACCCAATCGGCGGTGGTATACCATCCAGCGGCTCCTGAAACCTGATTTTAGAAGGTGGACAACCCGGTAGCCTCCATCACGCGATAACGCCAGTACCGGACCCGGGATTCATCGGCATTGTCTTCATAGGGCAGGCTGAAAACGGACCCGGACTCAGATGACCAGAGCTGGTCGAACAGCCTGCCGGCTACCGCGAGGGGTTCGGCGTCCCGGGGGCCGGTTACCAACATGGATGTTTCCAGGTT
>CAYMQO010000032.1:0-11867 GCA_964392405.1 uncultured Marinobacter sp. | reverse complement strand
TCATCCGGGTGCTCGCCTTTAATCCTGAGATACTGGCGAATCATTGGGGTGTGCTGGGAAGAGTCTTTCTGGGATGCCGACATGCAAACGTCCGGTTAAAGTTGTGCGATCACGGTCTGTAGTCTGGATTCTGCCCGTGTAAAATCGGGTGCAGCCGCTTAAATTCCGGTTGGCGCAGGTAACCGTCAGGCTCCGGATTGTAAGAGAAACAGTCGGTAGAAGACCAGTGGATGAAATCAGGAGACGTGGAAATGCTCAGGGAAATCACATTACAACAGGCCGTCCGGCAGCTTGGTGATCTGCTCTCACTCAGGGGCGAAACCGTCGTTACTGCGGAAAGCTGTACCGGCGGATGGCTGGCCAAGGCGCTGACCGATCGGGCTGGCTCATCGGCGTATGTACTGGGCGGCCTGGTCACCTACAGTAACAGCATGAAATGCGACCTGCTCAAGGTGCCGTCAGAGGTCCTCGTGAAACATGGGGCTGTGAGTGAGCCCGTGGTACGCCAGATGGTCGCAGGCGCTGTCGCGGCAAGCGGCGCGGATTATGCTATCGCCACCAGTGGCGTTGCAGGCCCGGGTGGCGGATCTGACAGTAAACCGGTGGGCACGGTCTGGTTTGCCTGGGGCGCGCCGGAAAGAGGTATCGTGGCCCAGTGTTGTCATTTTGATGGAGATCGCGATGCCGTGCGGCGCCAGAGCGTGGTCTATGCCCTGCAGGGGCTGTTTGACTACCTGCAGAAATTGTAACGGCTGATACCTTTTCGCAAAGGGGTTGGTCTGCGGGCGCGACTGTGCTTTAATACTGTTCAAGTATACAGTAATTGGTTCCGGCAACCGATCTGATGTAGTGCCCGGACGACCGCCCAGCCAGCGCCCCGAATTGGGCCAGATATTGAGAGCATTGAGGGTTTACCGATGGAAGATAATCGCAAGAAAGCATTGACCGCTGCACTAGGCCAGATTGAGCGCCAGTTCGGCAAGGGTGCGGTCATGAAAATGGGTGACCACCCTCGGGAAGCCATCCCGGCGGTGTCCACCGGCTCCCTGGGGCTGGACGTAGCGCTGGGTATTGGCGGCCTTCCGTACGGGCGCATCGTTGAGATTTACGGCCCGGAGAGTTCCGGTAAGACAACCCTGACTCTCCAGGTTGTGGCTGAGGCCCAGAAGCAGGGCAAGACCTGTGCATTTATCGACGCAGAGCACGCCCTGGACCCGATATATGCCGAGAAACTCGGGGTTAACGTCGATGACCTGCTGGTGTCCCAGCCGGATACAGGGGAGCAGGCCCTTGAGATTGCCGACATGCTGGTTCGCTCCAACGCCGTTGATGTGATTATCGTTGACTCAGTGGCCGCGTTGACGCCCAAGGCGGAAATTGAGGGCGAAATGGGTGACAGTCACGTAGGACTGCAGGCCCGGTTGATGTCCCAGGCGTTGCGCAAGCTCACCGGTAACGTCAAGCATGCCAATTGTCTGATGGTCTTTATCAACCAGATCCGGATGAAAATCGGCGTCATGTTTGGCAGCCCGGAAACCACCACTGGCGGTAACGCTCTCAAGTTCTACTCTTCGGTGCGTCTGGATATCCGTCGCATTGGCGCCGTTAAAGAAGGCGATGAGGTGGTGGGTAACGAGACCCGGGTCAAGGTGGTCAAGAACAAGGTATCGCCGCCGTTCAAGCAGGCTGAGTTCCAGATTCTGTACGGCAAGGGGATCTACCATATGGCCGAGGTTCTGGATATGGGCGTGAAGGAAGGCTTTGTGGACAAATCCGGTGCCTGGTACGCCTACAAGGGTGACAAGATCGGCCAGGGTAAAGCGAACGCCGCGAAGTTCCTTGAAGAGAATCCTGAAATCGCCAATGAAATCGAAACCGCGATTCGTGACAAGCTGATGCCGAAGCCAGTATCGAAAGAGGCCGCTGCTGCCGAAGCCGCGGAAATGACCAACGAAGAGCTGCTGTAACGCCGACAGCCAGGAGCACTTTCCATGGCCGACGCCCGGAAACTGCTGATTGTTGTCCACGCGCCATCACCGAATACCGGAAAACTCCGGGATGCGGTGGTGGAAGGCGCCAGGCACCCGGATATTGAAAACGTAGAGGTCCGGGTGATGGCGCCATTGGATGCGGGGCCGGACGATGTGCTCTGGTGCGATGCCATTCTGCTGGGTACCACAGAAAATCTGGGGTACATGAGTGGCGCGCTGAAGGACTTCTTTGACCGCAGCTACTACCCCTGTCTGGACAAAACCCAGGGGCTGCCGTTCGTATTCTATGTTCGGGCCGGGCATGACGGAACAGGCACCTGCCGGGCGATTGGAAGCATTACGACCGGTTTGCGGTGGCGACAAATGCAGGAGCCCCTGGTTTGTCGGGGTGAGTTTCGTGAAGAGTTTATTCAGCAGTGCCGGGAGCTGGGCATGACCATTTCCGCCAGTCTGGATGCCGGGCTGCTCTGAGTCTGGAGGGGCAGGCTCAGACCTGCTGGTTGACGCGCCGTTTATCTCACTGCTCAGCCCGGAGCCGATCAGGCACTGGTACTGATGTTTCTTCCCCGGCGATCTTCCAGTTCGGTGGGCTTGCGGGTTCTGGCGTGGAGCAGTCTGGGCTGCCGACGGCTCTTTTTCCGCCGTCGGTCGGGACCCTCAAAAGGCAATTGACGGAGGCGCCGATCGGGCTGTACTCGTCGATCCCGGACAGCTTCCGTCTGTACCGGGCGCACTTCTTCTACTCTCACAACCTCTGTTGATCCGGATGCTTTCTGAGCACCCGGTGCGGAAATTGACTGGCTCAAGGCCCTCAAGAGTTTCATGGATCTCTCCCTGTGCTGGCATCCTTTTGATAGCGGCTCATCTTCGGCATCAGGTGCGCATGCCGCGCGTTAATGATTCCTCTTTTGTTTCTATCGGCCACGCCCGGTTAACCTTTAGGTTTGTTGACTGCATTGATCAGCTTCTGGGGTGCCCCGGACGCCACCCAAATACGAAGCGCGACAGTTGTGGAGCAACCGCCTACAATGGCGAGTTTTTCCGGCGGAGTTTCCCGTCAACGCCGTAACAGCCCAAGCGATAACCACAGGAATACACATTGAAGGCATTGCCCCTGAATCAGCTCTACAAGGCCTGCGTACTCAAGGACCTTCCGTTCACGACAACCCGTCAGCTGGACCCACTGGCCGAGATTGTCGGTCAGGATCGAGCCAGGGAGGCGATCCGTTTTGCGCTTTCGATGCCGCACGGGGGCTACAACGTTTATGCCGTTGGCCGGAACGGCCTGGGCAAGCGCACCATGCTGCTCCGCTATCTGGCTCACCACTCGGATGAAGAGCACCGTATCCACGACTGGTGTTACGTGGCCAATTTTGAAGATCCGCGGGTGCCCCGCATGTTGCGGTTGCCGGCGGGGCAGGGCGCAAGCCTGAAGCGGGACATGGAAAAGCTGATGGCCCGGCTGGTCAAGATGATCCCGCAGACCTTCGACAGCGAACAGTTCCTGGAACGGGCAGAACAGCTGAAGGGCGAGTACGGTAAGAAGCAGGAAGACGTCCTCGAGCGGCTGGCAAACCAGGCCAAACGCCGGAAGATAAGCCTGACCCTGACAACCCCGGGCGGGTATCGGCTGGTGGCCATGAACGGCGACGAGCCCCACACTGCAGACACTTTCGCCCAGTTGACTGAAACCCAGCGGGACCGGTTCGAAAACGATATCGACAAACTGGAGAAAAAGCTGCGCCAGACCATCCGCAAGATCGCGGACTGGGAGCAGGAGTATGTGGAAAAACAGCAGGCCCTGAACCAGGAAACTCTGGAAACGATCTCAGGCCACCAGCTGGATGAACTGATCAGCCGCTACCGTGACCTGCCGGATGTGGTGCGTTATCTGGAAGCCGTACGGGCAGACCTGGCAGACAGCCTCGATATCTTTCTCGATGACAGCGAGGAACAGGCCGCCATCGCCTATGCATCGCTGGACAAGAAAATGCCGCGTCGCTATCTGGTCAATCTGCTGGTGCATCAGAAAACGGATGAAGTGCCCGTGGTGGTGGAAGATAACCCCACTTATCACAACCTGTTCGGTTACGTGGAGAACGTGACCTACAAAGGCACTGTATTTACGGATTATTCCCTGATCCGTCCTGGCAGTATCCACCGCGCCAATGGTGGCTATCTGCTGATGGACGCCATCAAGGTGTTGGAGCAGCCCTTTGTCTGGGATGCCCTGAAGCGGGCGTTGCGGAGCAAGGAAATCACGATTAATTCCCTGGAGCGGGAGCTGACCTTGTCAGGCACCATCTCGCTGGAACCTGAAGCCATTCCGCTGGACGTAAAGATTGTGCTGTTCGGTGACCGGGAAACCTGGCTTCTGCTGCAGGAGTACGACCCCGAGTTCGGCGAGCTGTTCCGCATAACCGCGGACTTCGAGAACGAGATGTATCGTACGCCCGAAAGCCAGGTGCTCTACGCCAAGTTTATCGCCAGCCTGGTCCACGAAAAGGATCTGCTTCACTGCGATCGCAAAGCCGTGGCGAGGATCATCGAATACAGTTCCCGTATGGCGGAGCACCAGGCACGGCTGTCGCTCCACGCCGCCGACATCGCCAACCTCCTCAGGGAGTCCGATTATTGGGCCCGCCAGGCAGGGGCCCGGGTGATCCAGGCTGCCCATGTGGAGCAGGCGCTGGCCAGTGCACGCTACCGTAGTAGCCGGCTCCGGGATCAGTTCTACGACTCGATCCGGGACGGCTCAACGCTGGTCACCACCCAGGGCAAACGGGTCGGACAGGTCAACGCCCTGTCAGTGCTGTCCACCGGCGGCTTCGAGTTCGGGGTTTCCAACCGGGTAACCGCGACCTGCTTTTATGGTGATGGTGACATCCTGGACATCGAGCGGGATGTCAAACTGGGGGGTAATATCCACTCCAAGGGCGTGATGATTCTCAGTGCATGGATGTCATCACGTTTTGCCCGACAGGATCCGATACACCTGTCAGCGAGCCTGACCTTCGAGCAGAACTATGGCGAAGTGGACGGTGACAGCGCGTCAGTAGCGGAGCTGTGCGCTCTGGTGTCGGCCATGGCAGAAATCCCGGTGCGTCAGGACCTGGCGATTACCGGCTCCATGAACCAGTTCGGCGAGATCCAGCCTATTGGCGGCGCCAATGAGAAAATCGAGGGCTTTTTTGACACCTGTGTGATCAAGGGCCTGACCGGCGACCAGGGGGTCATCATTCCGGCGAACAATGTCCAGAACCTGATGCTGGACAGTGGTGTGGTGCAGGCGGTGCGCGAGGGCCAGTTCCATATCTATGCCATCCGCACGGTTGAAGAGGCCATCGAACTCCTGCTCGGACGACCGGCCGGGCGGCCGGACCGGAAGGGCAACTACCCGAAAGGTACGGTGTTTGCGGCAATTGCCAAGCGCCTGGCAGGGCTGCGAGAGCACGAGCGTCAGGAACAGGAGGCGCTTTTGGGGGCTGCAAAGGAAACGCTGATCCATTAACCTCTTGGAAACCCGAAGAAGTTGCGAGTAGCCGGCATCCCGACACAGGGTCTTAACAACAGGAGCGACAACAATGACAGAAATCCAGCAAACCGTGTACGTGGTCGAGGACGATGAGGCAGTACGCGACTCCCTGGAGCTGCTGCTGAAATCTGATGGCAAGCAGGTTAAACCCTACCCGAGCGCAACGGATTTTCTCGGGGACTACTCGGAAGAGATGGCCGGCTGCATTGTGCTGGATATTCGCATGCCCGGGATGGACGGCATGGAGCTGCAGAAAAAGCTCAATGCCCGGCATTGCCTGTTGCCAATCATCTTCGTGACCGGCCATGGTGACGTACCCCTGGCGGTGGATGCCATGAAAGAGGGCGCGGTGGACTTTATCCAGAAGCCCTATCGGGAAGAGGCCCTGCTGGAAAAAATCGACGCCGCTCTGGAGCAGGACCGTGAGCAGCGCAAGACCCTCAGTGAGCGCCAGGAAATTGTTCGCAAGATTCGCACCCTGACGCCGCGGGAAACCGAGATCATGGAGCGGATGATTGGCGGTCAGGCCAACAAGGTAATCGCCATTGAACTGGACATCAGCCAGCGTACGGTGGAGATTCACCGGTCGCGGGTCATGCACAAAATGGGCACTCACTCCCTGGCACACCTGGTGCGCATGGTGTTGTCCGTAAAGGACCTTATCGACGTCGGATGAAATACGGCTCATCATCTCCGTATCTTTTCAACCGGCTGTAAACTATGACTGATCAGGTAAGTACCGAACCGACGGTACTGCTCGTCGATGATAATGCCCAGAACCTCAAGGTCCTTTATGAAACACTGAAGGACCGGGGCTATCGTCTGCTGATCGCCAACGATGGTGAAAAAGCGTTAAGCCTGGCACAGCGCCATCACCCAGAAGTGATCCTGCTGGATATCATGATGCCGGACCTGGACGGTTACCAGGTCTGTGAACGTCTCAAGGCTGATCCGGCGACGGCGGATTCCGCGGTAGTCTTCCTTTCCGCTCTGGACGATGTGGACGCCAAGCTGCGGGGGTTCTCCCTCGGTGGCGCCGACTATATCTCAAAGCCGTTCCAGGCCCAGGAAGTCATCGCCCGGGTAAGCACCCATGCCCGGGTGATCCGCCTTGAACGGGCCCTCCAGCAACGCAACCGCGAGCTTGAAAGCGATCAGACCCGCATTCTTAACGCCATCAGTGAAGCCATCTACGGTCTCGATGCTGAGGGCAATATTGCCTTTGCCAACCCGGCGGCCGGACTGGTTAGCCGCTGCAGTATTGAAGAGCTGATCGGCCAGAACTTTTTTGAGCTTCACTTTCATCAGCCGGGACCCTGTGACGGTGATCTCTGGCAGACGTCCGCTGAAGGCTCTGAGGAGCAGCCGGACGGCGAAGACGCCGACCTGTTACCGGTACAGGCGACCTGCAGTCAGGGGATTGCCGAGCACCAGCGCAACGTCACCCTGTTCCGGGCCGATGGCTCATCTTTTCCGGCGGAATATCGGGCCACACCAAAGAAAGAAGGAAACCAGCTTACTGGCGCGGTCGTGGTGTTCCGGGATATTACCGCAGAGCTGGAAAGCGAGCAGGCGCTGGAAGATGCCCGTGATCTGGTGCAGGAGCAGCGGGATCAGCTGGCCCATGCTTCCCGCATGGCTACCATGGGTGAGATGGCCGCCGGGTTTGCCCATGAAGTCAACCAGCCTTTGACGGCGATTACCAATTACGCCCGGGTCGCTCTGCGCATGCTGCGTACCGATGAGCCGGACCCGGAACTGCTGTCTCAGACCCTGGTAAAGATCGAGGCCCAGTCCCACCGGGCCAGTGAAGTGGTCCGCCGAATCCGTGGGTTTGTCCGCAAGCCGGCGGTGGGCAAGGAAGTGCTGTCCGTGGGTGGCTTGCTGGAAGAAACCCGTCTGTTCGCCGAAGTGGACGCCCGTAATAACGATGGTGGCGTTGAGGTGGAACTGGTGGATGACATACCCGATGTCATGGCGGACCCGATCCAGGTGCAGCAGGTTGCATTGAACCTGATTCGCAACGCCCTGGAATCCACCCGCAGTGCCGGCTCAGACCAGCCGGTGTCGGTCACAGCGCGAATGCTGGATGAACAGACCGTGCGTATTGATGTGCGCGACCATGGTGAAGGTCTGCCGGAAGACGCCGAGCAGAAACTGTTCCTGCCGTTCTACACAACCAAGAACGAAGGTATGGGAATCGGGCTCGCGCTGTGCCGCTCGCTGATTCAGGCCCAGGGTGGTGAGATTGGTTTTGAACGCCCCAACGGTCCCGGCGCGGTGTTCTATTTTACATTGCCGGTGGCTCCTTCGGTGGCGATCGACGAACTTTAAGAATTTTCAGTAATACCGTTGACATACCGGCGGGGCTCTATATAATGCGCCCTCGTTGTCACAGAGGAATTGCCTTGCAGGGGCGCGGAACTTTCCGACGTATCTGAATAGGCAAGTCAGCGGGTGGCAGCCCAACGCGGAGCGGTAGTTCAGTTGGTTAGAATACCGGCCTGTCACGCCGGGGGTCGCGGGTTCGAGTCCCGTCCGCTCCGCCATTTTTTCTTCCCTGATCATTCCTGATCAACCTCCTCGCTATCCGATGACAGAATGTGCACCACACCCTTCCGTGGTATTCATGACTCTGTTACTCAAACACTTCTGTTATCTCTTGAGCTCTTGCGAGCAAAACTCTACTTTAGGCGAGCGACGGCATTGGCTTGAATATGCCTGCACTGTCGACAGATCCTATATAAAAAACGAGAGACCCAACATGACGACCTCTTTGCAGTCAGGCCAGGCCCATTATCCTCATCTCCTGGCGCCCCTGGACCTGGGCTTTACGACCCTTCGCAACCGCACCCTGATGGGCTCCATGCACCTGGGGCTGGAAGAGCGCCCCAACGGTTTCGAGCGGCTGGCGGCATTCTATGCCGAGCGTGCGCGGGGCGGCGTGGGGCTTATCGTTACCGGCGGTATCGGGCCCAACGTGGAAGGCTCGGTAGGGCCGGGCGCCGCGAAGATGACGACGGAAGAAGAGTCTGACCAGCACAAAGTCGTTACCCGCGCGGTTCATGAAGCCGGCGGCACGATCTGCATGCAGATTCTCCACGCCGGTCGATACGCGTATCACCCGAAGCTCGTTGCTCCATCAGCCGTTCAGGCACCGATAAACCCGTTCTTGCCCAATGAGCTGGACGACGCTGGCATCGAAAAGCAGATCAGTGACTACGTGACCGCATCCGTGCTGGCCCAGCGGGCGGGCTACGACGGCGTCGAGATCATGGGCTCCGAAGGCTACTTCATTAATCAGTTTATTGTGGGGCGCACCAATAAGCGTACCGATCGCTGGGGCGGCAGTTATGAGAACCGCATCCGCTTGCCCATCGAAATCGTCCGCCGTGTGCGGGAGCAGGTGGGGCCTGACTTTATCATCATCTACCGGTTGTCGATGCTGGACCTGGTGGAGGAAGGCAGTACCTGGGATGAGGTGGTGCATCTCGCCAAAGCCATCGAACAGGCCGGCGCTACCATTATCAACACCGGCATCGGCTGGCATGAGGCCCGGGTGCCGACCATCGCCACATCAGTTCCCCGCGCAGCCTTCACGGAAGTGACAGCCCGCATGAAGCGGGAAGTGTCCATTCCGCTGGTAACGACCAACCGCATCAATATGCCCGATGTCGCCGAACAGGTACTGGCCTCCGGTGAGGCGGATATGGTGTCCATGGCAAGGCCGTTTCTGGCCGACGCAGAGCTGGTGCTGAAAGCGGCGGAGGACCGGGCCGACGAAATCAACACCTGCATTGGCTGTAACCAGGCCTGTCTGGATCACACCTTCGCTGGCAAGTTGACCAGTTGCCTGGTTAACCCCCGTGCCTGTTATGAAACTGAGCTGAACTACGAACCCGCAGAGCAGCCCAGGACCATTGCTGTGGTCGGTGCCGGGCCTGCCGGTCTCGCGTTTGCGACCGTTGCCGCTCAGCGCGGCCACCAGGTCACCCTGATTGATGCCGCCGACGAGATTGGCGGCCAGTTCAATCTAGCCAAACGGATCCCCGGTAAGGAAGAGTTCCATGAGACCCTCCGCTATTACGGGGTCATGCTGGAGAAACTGGGCGTTGACGTCCGGCTTGGGGTTAAAGCGGATGTTGCGATGCTGGCCGGCCAGTATGACGAGGTCATTCTGGCTACCGGCGTGTCACCGCGAACCCCGGCTATTGATGGCATTGACCACCCCAAAGTGGTCGGCTATATCGACGCCATTCTGGGCCGCAAACCCGTGGGCAAGCGGGTGGCGGTGGTCGGGGCCGGCGGTATCGGCTTCGACGTGTCCGAGTTCCTGGTTCATCAGGGCCAGTCGATATCCCTGGACAAGCAGGCGTTTATGAAGGAGTGGGGGGTGGACCTGACCGTCAGCCACCCCGGCGGGGTTGAAGGGGTTGAGCCGGAAATCACGCCGCCGGCCCGGGAAGTCTGGCTGCTGCAGCGCAAGGCGTCCCGGGTGGGCAAGGGGCTGGGTAAAACTACCGGCTGGATTCACCGGTCGGCGCTGAAAATGAAAGATGTCCAGATGGTGCCCGGTGTCACGTACCGGCGCATTGATGACGATGGCCTGCACATCACAGTGGCTGGCAAGGATGGCTCCAGTGAAGACCGTGTGCTGGCGGTTGATACCGTAGTGATCTGTGCCGGGCAGGAGCCCCTGCGGGAACTGCAGGCGGGGCTGGAGGCCGAGGGCCAGTCCGTCCATCTGATCGGCGGTGCTGACGTGGCCGCGGAGCTGGACGCCAAGCGGGCGATCGACCAGGGCAGCCGCCTGGCCGCAGCGCTTTGATGTGAGGCCGCCCTGCCACGGCGGGGCGGCACTCAGTCACAAAAATCCACAGCGCCTCGCCGACGGGCGGGCTGGCGTCTGGCTAAAATCGGTCGTGACCTGCACACTGCACCATCAGATAGTGATTCGGGAACTATAGAGTACGGCATGACTGGTAACTCAGGTATTTCTTGCGGAGGCGCTGAATGGCCGTAGCCGATCCATCCGGCAATGGATATGCCGCAGTCTTTCTGATGGATGGTATTAACGTAGCGCGGCAAATGCGGGCCACCGAGTTCGACGCCTTCCTGGACGGTTACGTTGGTCTGTCCGATCTTGCGGATACTGACGTGCGAGCGGTATTTGTTCAGTTGGGGGATGACCTGTTCGTACGGGGGCTGGTGTTCTTCCGCATCTACTTTGATGAGGAAGGCCGCGCCGACAGCCACTGGAACATTCCGGTGGAATCCCTGGTCCGTCAGGGTTCTGCTGGTCCGGACATGGGCGCCGGGCCGATCCGCCTGGTCTGTCGCAGCCTGTGTCCCGATAAACGCTTCCGCCCGGAATTGTGGGATCCGGACATGACGCCGGGCTCCAACCACTTCCAGTCCATCCGCAAGGCGGTGGCGGCCAATCATCTCAAATACCAGCGCAAACGCCCACAAAGCGATGACCATATTCCGGTGCTGCGCACTGAGCTCGGCAAGCCCGACGCAGAAGTCGCTGCCCGGGAAGCTGCGGCCCAGCGTAACCGGCTGGCCCACATCATTCGCGAGCAGCGTTTGCGCATCAAGACCCTGCAGAGTGCCCACCAGGACTCCCTGGCCGCGGTTCAGCGGGAGCATCGCCTGGAACGGCGAGCCTGGCAGGAAGAGCAGGCCGAGCTGGAGCGGCAACTGGAACACAGCCGGCTGGAAGCCAGCAAGATACGCAAGCGGCTGGACCGACGCGACCTTCAGGTAACCGAATTGCGGCGGCAGCTGGAGGAGATTCAGGCCGGGATTGCGGAAGCCCAGGCGGCGCTGGAAGAAGCTGCCCAGGCAGAAGTCGTGCTGCTGCATGAGCAACTGGACCGCAAGCAGCGGGAGCTGGACAACCAGGTGAGGATCAGCTGGCAACTGGAAGCGGCCCTGCAAAGGGCCCAGCGGGACGAACCGGATGAAGGCAGCCTGATCCGACAGCTTCAGGAGCAGAAGGTCTTTCTCGTTGGTTACCATGCGGGCGCGGGCCATCTGACGATACCCTTCAATGACCTGCAACGTTATTTCAGCAACCCGGCCGCCTACGCCGCTGAAAAGTGTGGCCTGTCTGAAGCGGGTTACCGCCGCTGGCTGGATCACTACGAGAACCCGGTGTGCCGAGCCTCGGTCAATGCCGGTGGGGCAGTGTGTGGTCGGCCGGTGATGCGTATCGGCCAGCCCTCGGAATTTGATCCCGGCGCCCACGATCGGTGCGAAACCCACAGCGAACCCTGAACTGGCCTGCCGGCGAACAATTTTCAGTATTCTGGCGTTATTCGTTAAGATGGTGGAGC
>CAYMQO010000031.1:0-11928 GCA_964392405.1 uncultured Marinobacter sp. | reverse complement strand
CCTTGCGGCCTTACCGGGCTCGGTCAGCCCCTTCAGCATCTGCACCGCGTACTCCCCCGAACTGGCCTCGCGGCTGATACCTAGCCGCACGGTCGAAAAATCTGCCGCTTGCCAGAATGGCAGCAGTTCAGTGGAAGCACCGTAACTGGTACCAACCCCGTCCAGCCCACGGCGCTCCGCTTCCTGCACGGCCTGCTCGAGCAGGCGGTGGCCGATGCCCTGGCGGCGGCTGTGATCGTGAACCGCAATCCGCACCACCCGCAGTATGCGCAGTGTTGCGGCCTCAGCATCGCCGCCGTGATTGGCCAGGGATTGAGGCAACAGGTGACCTTTCAGTCGCCGTTCACCCCGCATTACCTTCGTCGCAAGATCCGGGTCCAGACCGCCTTCCAGTGTCGCCCAAAGCACACCGACAATCGTATCTCCCAGCCTTGCCACAAGGGTGACCGCATCCGGATCGTCCAGCCACTGCCGCAGGTCGCCGGGAGTCGTGCGGTAGTGGGCGTCCACCAGCAGGCCAAAGGCGCCTGACAGCTCCGGTTCGCTGGCATCAGCGGGCCGCCACCTTTCGATAACAGCCGGGCCCCGGGTTTGTGGCGCCGCTGCGGAAGCGTCCAGCAGAAACAGACGGTTTATCAGCGGCTCCAGCGGATCGGACGCGGCCCAGCGCACCGGCGTGTTCAGGGTAACGGACTGCCATTGGGGCGTTTCGCGATCCAGCACCCCGCGGAAACGCAGGTTAAAGCCCCGGCCGGAGCCTTCATAGCCGTGGATGGTGGATGAGAACACCACCCGCGGCCAGCCCAGCAGTATTTCCCTCAGCAACGGAGCCGGAATCGCAGCGGCTTCGTCAACCATAACCAGCTCCGCCTGGGGCCGCTGAGCGAGCAACTCGTCAACCGGCAGCCATTGCAGGGTTTCACCGGACTCCAGTTGCAGCATGGTCTGACCGTCGTAGACCAGACCCGCTTCGGCGGCGGCGTGGCGAAAAAGAGTCGCCACGTTTTCCTTACGGGGAGACACAACCACAATGCAGTTGCGACCGTTCTGCAGCAGCCGGATTGCAGCCATGCCCAGCGCGGCGGACTTGCCCCGCCCCCGGTCGGCGGTAAGCACCAGCGGGCGCCGGCGGCGACCCTGCCCGGTGCGAATGATCTGCGCGATGGCTTGCTGCTGATCGTCGGTCGTTCCGGGACTATACGATTCCTGGGTCGGAGCAGGGACAGGCGGGGCCGCGGGCAAATCATCGCCCGTTGCCGAAAGACGGATGACAGACGGGTCGTCCGCCAGCAAGGCCGCCATCCGTGCCATAAACGGATGGTGACCGTGGGCGGGCAACCCCATCCTGGCATAGTCTGGATCCGGGAAGCCTGCCCACTCGTGCAATGGCGGCATCAGCCAGAACCACAGGCCACCTGCCTGCAGGGTACCGGTCAGAGCGGCGAGCGCATCCGGCGGGTTTCCCTGCCAGCCGTCCCAGATGAGGACCGGGTTTTCCGTGCCCAGATGCTGGCGGGCTTTACTGGCGGGCACCGTCAACAAGGCGGGATGCGGCAGGGCCGCCGTATCGCCGACCCACAGGCCACCGGCAGGGTTCATCGGCGATAAAACCTCTGCCACCCGCAGCAGCGCCTGCTCACGGGGCCCTTCCACCAGCACCAGTCTGCGCTCACCCCGCACCGCCAACTGGTGCGACAGTTCGCGCCAGCTACTGCTCACTAATTCAGATCCACCGAGTGACGCTTCAGGTCCGCCAGGTCACAGATATCCAGTGCGGCGCGATGGGTGGCTTTCAGCCGTACCCGGGGTGCGCTGCCGGCTTCAAGCGCTTCCTGCCAGCGGGCGGCGCACAGGCACCAGCCGTCCCCGGGGCGTAGCCCGGGAAAGCCGAACTCGGGGCGTGGCGTGCTAAGATCGTTGCCCCGGGCGCGGGAAAACGCCAGAAACTCCGCTGTCATAACGACACATACCGTGTGACTCCCGAGGTCTTCCGGTCCGGTATTGCAGCAGCCGTCCCGGAAGAATCCGGTGACCGGATCCATGCTGCAGTCTTCCAGCGGCTCGCCGAATACGTTAACCGGCTCATCCAGCGCCTGTGCCATGAGTTGCTCCTTCTGGGGATATGAGCGCTCATTATGGAGTAAGCCCATGCCCCTGTCAGGGGCAGAACCTTTCAGGATTCGCCACCACCTCCCTTACAATAGGTACCATGACCGCCCCGCTTCCCAACTTCCTGACTGACGAGCAACGCGAGATCATCACCGCCGGCCATGAGCATGCGTTGATCACCGCCGTTGCTGGCAGTGGCAAGACCACAACGCTGGCCTGGCGTCTGCGCTGGCTACTGCAACAGGGCCACGACCCCCGCCGTATGCTGGTGCTGATGTTCAACCGCAGTGCGCGGGTGGATTTCCAACGCAAACTGAGGGACGTCACCCGGGAGCTGGGCCTGGCGCTGCCGGAAATCCGCACCTATCACGCCATGGGTCTGCGCCTTTACCGCCGTTTTGTACAGGAAGGCTATCTGCCGGCATTCTCGGAAAAAATCCTCACGGAACAGGAGATCAGCTATCAGGCGTGGCTGCTGACCCGGCGGCTGGCGCCGGAGGATCTTGCCGATGAGATCCGCCGGAACAAGAAAGACTACGTCGAAGCCGCCACCGGTTTTATCGATCTGGTGAAAACCACCCTCACGCCGGCAGAGCTGGTGTTTGAGCAGCTGGGCTACAGTGACCGCCATCGCTACCTGGTAGACCTGTTCCACAGCTTTGAACAGTGGCGCAAGGCACGCAGCCAGATCACCTATGCGGATATGCTGTATGAGCCGGTCATGGCCATCCACCAGAACCCGGCGCTGCAACGGCTGGTGACCAACAAGATGGACCTGGTGCTGGTGGACGAGTATCAGGACACGAATGAGATCCAGCACCTGTTGCTCAGATACATTGCGGGTGAGCGGGCAAAAGTGACGGTTGTGGGCGATCCCGACCAGACCATCTATGAGTTCCGTGGCGCCCGGCCGGAGTTTATCCTGACCCGCTTCCGGGAAGAGTTTGACGAACCCCTGCAGCAGACCCTCAGCTACAGTTTCCGTTACGGTCACCGGGTAGCCCTGCTGGCCAATCACCTGATTACTCACAACCAGGGACGTAACGACGTACTCTGCCACTCCCATGGGTCCACGCCGGCGACCCACGTCCATCTGCACGAAAGCAACCAGGACAGCGAGGTGGTGGTGAAACTGCTGGAAGCCATGCCGGAGCAGGAGCAGAAAAACACGGCCATCCTGTTCCGGGTGTGGAGCCAGAGCGTGTCCATTGAGCTGCGCCTGCTGGCGCGGCAGATTCCCTACCGGATCGATGCCGGCAAGGGCGCCCTGTTCAGCCGGGAAGTTGAAGCCGTGACCAGCCTGCTGCAGGTGGTCACCGGCGAATTGCCGAATATGACCGGGCAGGACCGGCTCGAGGCGGCGCGGCACTTGTTGCGCTTTCCCCACGTGGGCCTGAAGGAACAGGAACTGGGCGCTATGGCCCAGATGCTGGCCGGCTTCGAGTCCGATTGGGGCCGCTGCCTGCTCAGTCTGGATGAGTCCGCCCTTGGCCCCCTGCCGGCCCGCAAGCTGCGCCGCCTTGGCGAAGCCCTGTCTGGCCTGGACGGATATAGCGGCCCCGTTGCCGGGTTGCTCAAACGCTACGCGGAGCAGACCGAGTTGTTTGACGGCATTCGCAGCCTGGCATTGACCCATGAGTCTGCAAACGAACGTATCGATACGGTTCTCGGCTTCCGGGACTACCTCGCATCGCTGGATGTGCCCCCGGCGGATGCGCTGGCCCACCTCCAGGGCCTGCGCCGTCAGGCATCGGAGCGGCAGGGCAGCAGCACCGAACGCACCGGCGGCGTTCTGCTCTCGACCATTCACCGGACCAAGGGGCTGGAATGGGATCGGGTCATTATTCCGGGGCTACAGGAAAAGTATCTGCCCTACAGCCCACGGCAGCAGGATGACCTGAAAGCCTTTATGGAAAGCGAGCGTCGACTGCTTTACGTTGCGATAACGCGGGTCCGGCAGGAGTTGCATCTCATCACCCGGCCCAACCTGACCCGGGCAGCCATAGATAATGACCTAGCGCCAAGCCGGTTCATATCGGAGCTGTGCTACCCGCTGAGCGAAAGCTTCGGCCGCTGGCTCGACCAGCGCAAACATGACCCTGACCGCTCCGCTACCTTCCACAGTGACCACCCTCTGACGCGGGTCGCGGCACGTTACGCCGAACGGGCGGCGATCGCCCTGGAGGGAAACGCCCCCGCTGCCAGCACCAGCGCAGCCCCGATCTGGACCAGGAGCCGTCTCAGCCATGCCATTTTTGGCCCCGGTTCGGTGATCACAGAAACCGACGCCGCCTTTGATGTACGCTTTGATGAGGGTCGCACGCTGACGTTCAGCAAGAAGACCGCACACCTCTACTTCCGCGACATGACGGATGTGTAAGCTTGGGAGAGACCATGGCCGGAGCTCAACGGCAGGCATCATGGGAAGTTATCGCGCTTGTGGTGACGGTGCTGACGCTCTACGCCGTTCCTGCTCATGCCGAATCCACCATCTACCGCTGCGATACGCCGGACGGCCCGCGGTTTTCCGACAGAGCCTGCGGCCCGGACCCGGAGCGGGTCCGCATCCGGGATAACCGCATTGGCGGAAGTTTCGCTGACAATCTGCCGACTTACGATGCCCCAACGAGCGAGAAATCATCCGAAGATCCGGCAAGGCAAAGGCCGGACGTAACCCCCGAGCCCGATACTTGCCGCTTTATCAACTCCACCGATCTGCGCACCTATCTTGCCCGCAATCAGGTGGTGCCGGGAATGACGCGAGAGCATGTGGAACGGGCCTTCGGCCGCACGTCCGAAGTTTACCCGGTGCCCCAGGAAACCTGGGTTTATCAGACGAAATACTATGGCGCGCTCTATGAACTGACTTACGTTTATTTTAGAAATGGATGTGTCGAACGGGTCGAATATCGCAAGCCCTGAAAGATAAGCGATGATAAATCAATGATTTGAGACTCTCGTCACACTTTTCAACGGGTAATCTGGGCCCTCAAGCGATCTCAGTGGTTTCCGAAACTTCCGTAATTTCCTCTTGAAATCGGAGGCTTACAAACCTTAACTTATCCTAGGGTTTGTTGCAGGCGCCGAGATTGAGGCGCTTTAATCGCATGGAAAGAGGAACAGCAATGAAAACAATCCGTCCTTTCGGGGCCGCGCTGCTTGCGGCCGCGATCAGCACTCCGGCTATCGCCCAGGAGAAAGTTCAGACCATTTACATTAACCCCTTCGTCGGCTACCAGTACTTCGACGACAAGCGTGAGCTGGATGAAGAGTTCACCTGGGGCGCTGGCCTGGAATACCGGTTCCTCCCCCAGTGGGCTGTGGAAGCTGTTTACTCACGCTCCGAGCCCGATCGCAAGAACGCCAGCGGTGATGTCGATTTCGAAGAAATCCGTGTCGACGGCCTGTACTATTTCGGCAGCCAGAACGACAAGGTTAATCCTTATCTGGCCGCAGGTATTGGCCATGCCGACTTCGACGGCGGCACCGTCCGGACGCCAGGCACCGAACACGACGAAACCCGGGTCAACCTGGGCGGTGGTGTACGCTACAACCTGACCGACATGGTGTCCCTGCGCGGTGACATCCGTGCGTTCCACGGCATTGATGAAAGCACCTTTGATGCCCAGGTCAGCGCTGGCATCAGCCTGGCATTCAACCGCACCACCGGCAAATCAGAGCCCGCTCCTGCGCCTGCTCCCACCAGAGAGCCGGACGCCGATGGTGATGGCGTACCTGATAGCCGGGACCAGTGCCCCAACACTGTCGCGGGTGCAAAGGTAGACCGCAACGGTTGTGAACTGGACAGTGACGGCGACGGCGTTGTAGACCGTCTGGATGAGTGCCCGAACACGGCACCAGGCACCGAAGTGGATGCCACCGGTTGTGAGGTTGTCACCATCGAAACCATCACTCTGTACATCACCTTCCCCATCGAGAGCGCCGAAATCGCCCCTGAGTTCGACGACGACATCCGGGAAGTGGCCGACGCCATGAAGGATGATGATGAAGTGTCCGTTGAGATTGCCGGACACACCGACAGCACAGGCTCCACCGATTTCAACCAGCAGCTTTCACAGCGTCGCGCTGAAGCGGTAGCTGACCGCCTGGTAGAACGGCACGGTATTGACCGGAGCCGGGTCAAGCCGGTGGGTTACGGCGAACTCGAGCCGATTGCCAGCAACGAGACGTCCGATGGGCGTGACAAGAACCGTCGGGTTGAAGCGCGTCTGCAGGTACGTCGCTGATCACCTGATCCGATGAAAGAAAAGGCGCCTTCGGGCGCCTTTTCTGTTTCAGCCCAGGATCGCATCCACCAGCAGATTACGGGGTGTCAGCGAGCGCTCGCAAAACGTGCCGACCCGCACCCGGTAACCGGCTTCTTCCAGCGCCAGCGCGTAATCCAGCACCAGCCAGAGCTCCAGGGGACGACGGAACAGGTGCCGGACCAGCTCATAACGCCGGACTTCCTGCAGTCGCGTAGCGCCGTACTGTTCCCAATGAGCCCAGTTCACCTGAGTCGGCAGGGCCAGGGATTTGCGCTCTGCCGCCCAGCGGACGAAGCTTTCAAAATCACCGTTCACCAGGCGGGCTGGATGGGTCGGCAAAGGCAGGTAGCTGTCATCGCCCCGAAGCTCCCGCTGTAGCCCATCGAAGCCCAGCCGCCACGCTTGCGCCAGCCGGGTCTGCACCCGGACCCGCTGCGGGGCCGTGACGGTTTCCTGTACCGCGAGCCGGATGATATCCGGCGTCAGCACCAGCGCTTCCGGCTGTTGGCGGGCTCTGGCTGACAAGGGCTTATGGATAGCCTGATCAGTCAGGTGATAGCAGCAGGGTGACAGGCTGACCCGTGGTGACCGGTGACGAACGCTGTCCCGGATCAGCTTCCGGTGAAGATCGCCGCAGGCATGCAGGGCCACCGCATGAGCACCCGTCGGCCAGTCGAGGTCCGCCAACATCACATCCTGATGCCGGAGCGACACCGGGTCACCGAAACGGCGGGCTAACCGGTTACCGTCGTTTACCAGCGCCGGGTTCCACTCGAATCCGGTAACCGGACGCCCGGTAATCCGGGTCAGCGTGCGGGCCAGATGGCCCTTGCCACAACACCAGTCCAGCGCCGGCGCGGTGACCGGTAATAAGGCCGCGCAGAGAGCCCCCGCCTGCAAGCGCTTGCGCCCTGGCATATCCACGGCATCCCGCTCGGCCAGGGTCAGTGCGGCGACCGTTTCCACGGCAGGTCGCAGGTCGGGGACCTGCGTCAGGGCCCCATAGTCTGCCGCACCGGGTAGCCATGACCGCACTTCGTCCGCCAGCGCTTCCGGGTGGTCGTTCAGATGGGTGCAACGTGTCTCGTCCAGTTGCAGCAGCCAGCCGGCCAGCTCCGGGTGATGACTTACCCAATCGGGCTCCCGCACCATGAACGGTGCCGGCTGCCAGACACCCGCATGGTCACGCAGCCACTGGTCCAGTCGCTGCCAATGCCGGTAAACAGGGGTGTCCTGGTCGTGTAAACTCCGCGGCGGAGGAAAACTCATGCAACTGGCCTTTGTCCTGATCGAACCCAGGGTTCCTGAAAATGTTGGCGCCGCTGCCCGGGCTTTATGCACCATGGGCTTCAGCGAGCTATGGCTGGTCAATTCGGATCTGCATACCCGGCCAGAGGCCCAATGGCTGGCCCACGGCAGCCGACACCTGTTGACCAGCGCGCGTATTTTCCCCGATCTGCAGGCGGTCCGGAATGCCGCGGAGCTTCTGATCGGCACTTCTGCCAAGCCCCGGCATGGCCGTACAGACTGGCACACACCGGATGAGCTGGCTGCCGCACTGAGTAACAAGGGCAGCTCTGTGACCACCGCCGCCCTGGTGTTTGGTCGCGAAGACCGCGGCTTGTCCAATGACGAGCTGGCCTGTTGTGACCTGCTGACCGGCATCCCCATGGCCGTAGATTACCCGTCGCTGAACCTGGCCCAGTCTGTCATGCTCTATGCCTGGGAACTGTCCCGCCTCCGGATCGAAATCCCGGAACCTCTTACCGGATCAGACCCCGACCAGCTTGCCGCTCTTCGCGGCCGGCTCGAAGCGCTGTTACCTGAGATCGACACGCCAGCTGACGGTAAACTCTACCAGTGGATCCTTGAAAAGCTTCCGCTGCTGTCTGAACGGGATATCGGCTTTGTCCACACGCTCTGCGGGAATATCGCCCGCAAGCTCGATAAGTCCTGATAAACCTGAACATTATACTGCGATCGCTGGTCGTTTGTTTGCCGCCAGCCTGCCCCGTTGCAGGCGGTGTATAAGCACACCGGCCGGAATGATAAACTTGGCGCAGTCACCAACAGGTTTGAGGTTATGAGTCGTAAAAAGAGAGACATCCCGGTTTTTGAGCACCCTCTGATTGAAACCCACTGCCATCTGGATTACCTCAAGGACCGGCCATTGGAGGAGACTCTTGAGGCAATCCGACGCGTCAACATCGAGCGGGTCATTACCATTGCCGTGTCTCCGGATAACCTGGCACCCGTGCGGGAGCTTAGCAAGCGGGAATCCTGGCTTTATGGCACCCAGGGCATCCACCCCCATGAGGCTGAGGCCTACACCGACGAGTGTGAGCAGGAGATCCGGGAGCACGCGACAGACGCGAAGATCGTCGCCATTGGTGAAATCGGGCTCGACTACTTCTACGACAACGCCGACCGGGCCGTGCAGCGGGAAGTCTTCCGGCGCCAGTTACAGATTGCCTCCGACCTGGATATGCCGGTAGTGATTCACAGCCGGGATGCCGATGAAGACACGATCGAGATACTGTCGGAGTTCGAGAATTCGCTGCAGCGGCGGGGCGTTATCCACAGTTTCACGTCAGGGCCTGGTCTCGCCCGCTATGCACTGGATCAGGGCTGGTGCCTGGGGTTCAACGGGATTACAACGTTCAACAAAGCGGAGAATGTTCGCGATATCGTGCGCATGACCCCGGTCGAACAGATTCTGCTGGAGACGGACTCGCCGTTTCTCACTCCGGTGCCCTACCGCGGGCGGGAGAACGCGCCGTTCTATCTGCCGTTCGTCGCGGAAAAAATCGCTCAGGTGAAGGAACTGCCGGTGGAGCAGGTACTCAGTGCAACCTGGCAGGCGAGTATGCGGACATTTTTCCCTGACCCAGCCTAAACGGGTGCCCGGGCGCTAGCGGCGTCCAGGCCCAGCCGTCCCAGCAGACGTTCGCATTCCTCGCTTTCTTCCATATCGTTGCACATCAGCCAGGCCCCGCGCATGACCACCCTGACCCGCTCGCTGCTCCCTCTGGGCAGCATATAGGCTGCGCCAATCAGGTTGCGTAAGGGCAACGGCAATCGCCAGGCGACCTTGAGAACGTTACCCAACGGTCCGCTCCACTGGTGGAGTGCCCGCTCCACCTCATCATCGTCCAGAGCACCACCCGCGTCGATGTACTGCTGCGCGGTACTGATCACCGCCAGCTCCCCGATGCGGTGCAGCAGCCCGGCCGTATAACACAGGGTTGCATCAAGACCGAGTTTGCGGGCCATCAGGCTGGCCAGTGAAGCCAGTTCTGAGCTTTTGGCGACTTCATGACGACTAAGCTCTTTCAACACCGGGTCCGACAGACGATGGGTGATGTCCAGTGCCAGCGCCAGGACCTGGTTGAGACACATGCGGATACCCAGCAGACGGATAGCGTCACGCAAACTGTTACAGGGCTCTCCCGAGCGCCGCAAGGCGCTGGTATTCGCCACATCCAGCAAGCGGGCGGTGACTGCCGGCTGATCATTCCAGGTCTCGGCCAGCTCACCGACCGATAACTCACTGGCCCTGTCCAACATGGCCATCACCTGCGCCGGGTTCAGCTCTGCCGGTAGATAGACCTGGGTGTCCTGGGCCCTGCGAAGCATGACTTCGAAGCTCATGTGAGGCCCATCATTTGCCTCAGCGGGCAGCAGGTTTTTGAGCTTTTCCTGCATGGTGTCTGCCGTAAACGGCTTGGGGACAAACGCCTGGATCTGCAACCGGCCAGCGGCCAGGACCCGTTCCCGGTCGACTTTCTCGGAGGTCATCACTACGGGGACGTCGCGATCCTGCCGGCGGACTTCCCGCACCAGATCCAGTCCTCGCCCGTCGGGCAGCTCCCAGTCACAGACCACCAGATCCGGGCGCAATACCGACAACTGACTCCGGGCTTCTGCCAGGGTCGGATAACTGTAGATTCGGGCCCGGGAAAACAGGCCCGAAATCAGGGCCTGCAACAACTCCGCAACCGGGACGTCCGCGTCCAGGATAAGTACGTTCATCAGCTCCGCCTGCCTTTGGCTCGCTTGTTATGCCACAGTAAAAAGGTAGCCCATCTTGACATGACGAACATTATCCATAAGCGTTTCGCGAAAAGCGGGTTTTCATCACCCTTGTTACGACAGTGACAGAAACAGGCCCATTAAAACCGGAGTCAGGAACGACAGGATAAAACCCGATGCAATCGCCACGGGCACGCATTCCAGTCCACCACTGCGCCGTATTACCGGTAAGGTGAAATCCATTGCAGTAGAACCTCCGTAACCGATCGCCATGCCTGGGCTTTTCCTGATGATCATCGGGATCAACGCCAGCGCGAGGATTTCACGGAACACATCGTTCAGGAATGCCACACCACCCCAGGTAGGGCCCAGGGCGTCACCAATGACAATGCCAGACAGCGAGTACCAGCCGAAGCCCGAACTCAACGCCAGCGAATGGAACAGCGGGATCTGCAACACTGGCGCGATCAACGCTCCCGCCAGTACAGAGCTGCCGGCTACCGTCAGGGCAATGCCCAACCCCTGCCGGTTTACCAGCAGCCGACGCAGCGAGAGCCCGGCATTACGCAGCTGCAGCCCGATCAGAAACAGCAATACCATCAGGCACCCGGTCGCCACATCTTCCACCAGCGCCAGCTTGGGCAATACCAGCCAGCCCGCGAGTACGCCCAGCAGTACCGCCAGCAGGGGATTGAGCGCCGCGAGAAACAGGCGCCGGTAACTGGTCGGGCCGGCAACAACGCCTGCTCCGGCCTGCAGTGGCTGCCAGCGGTGCCACAGCCAGAGCGCCGCGAGATTGACCAGCAGCAGGCCGATCACAAAAGTGCTCACCTGGACGGCCATCGCCGCCAGTTGCTGGGCAAGGCCGTCAATCTGACCCAGGCCGACCCCGAGCAAACCAAGGATAAGATAGACCAGCGCGTTAACGGTGTGGTGCACCACGGTGAGCCGGCGGCGCCGCTTGAGGGGCACGGCAAAGCCGAGAAATAACGGAGCCAGAATCAGCAGTGCACTGGTGACCATGACAGTCTCGCATCAGGTTAAAAGCAGCAGGGAAAGCAGAACCCGGCTTAGAACGTGGGCTCAGGGAGCTCCGGGTCGAACTGGTAACGGCCGTTATTGGCCTCTGCCTGTAGGCGCAGGTTCCGGGCCAGACGCTGGACACAGACCAACCATTGGGCGGGCTCCTCCCGACTGGGGCGATAACCCTGCTCAAGCAGAGCTCCGGCCAGGTGGCGCAGGGCGGACTCGGCCTTATCGCGGTCATGATAGGGACCGCGACAGCGCGTCGTGTCCGGCTGTCCTTGGGCACCGCCGGCCAGAATCACCACAGACCAGACACCACCAACGACTTTTTTGACATGAAGCTCAAGGCGCCGATGGTTATGCCATAACACCAGCGACTGAATGGGGGTGCGTCCATGAAAATAGTGCAGCTTCATACAGGACTCAATGTAGTTGCTCGGCGTGCCGGTCCTGAACCAGCACCCAGGGCGCAACCACCACTGCCCAAAGCTGC
>CAYMQO010000030.1:10212-12086 GCA_964392405.1 uncultured Marinobacter sp. | reverse complement strand
GAAATGCGCAAGATCACCGAAGAGGGCGTCAAGTTCCGCTCCCCGGTGGACGGCTCTCCGGTAGAGCTGAACCCGGAAATCGCAATGCGGGTACAGCGGGACCTGGGCTCCGACATCGTCATGATTTTTGACGAGTGCACGCCCTATCCGGCCACGGAAAAACAGGCTCGGGAGTCTATGGAACTTTCCTTGCGCTGGGCTGCCCGCAGCAAAGCTGCGCACGGTAACAGTCCGTCCGCCCTGTTTGGCATTATCCAGGGTGGTATGTATAACGACCTGCGCCAGCGCTCCCTGGATGGCCTGGTGGACATCGGTTTCGACGGCTATGCCATCGGCGGTCTGTCCGTGGGGGAACCAAAGGACGAGATGATGGCCGTACTGGACTATCTGCCCGTGCGTATGCCGGAAAATCGTCCCCGTTACCTGATGGGAGTAGGGCGGCCGGAAGATATTGTTGAAGCGGTGCGCCGTGGCGTAGACATGTTTGACTGTGTGATGCCAACCCGAAATGCCCGCAATGGCTACCTGTTTACCTCCACCGGCATCATCAAGATCCGTAACGCCACACACCGGCACGACACCGGGCCACTGGATCCGGACTGTGATTGCTATACCTGTTCACATTTCTCGAGAAGCTATCTGCATCATCTTGATAAATGTGGTGAAATGCTGGGTTCGCAACTGAACACCATCCATAATCTGCATTACTATCAAAAGGTAATGGCTGGATTGCGTGGGGCTATTGAAGCAGGTACATTGTCCGACTTTGTGGAATCCTTCTATGCCAGACGTGGGCTACCGGTGCCACCTCTTGCCCAAAGCTGAAACTCCACGCGACCTAACGATATTCAGAACTACAAACGGAGACCTCCTATGAAAGCAGTAAAAGCCATGCTGGCCACCCTTCTGGCCGCCGCCGTGCCGGGCGTTGCCCTGGCCCAGGACGCCGCCCAGGGCATGGGTGTGATGGGTCAGGTGATTTTCTTTGGTGGCTTTATCCTGATTTTCTATCTGCTGATCTGGCGCCCCCAGTCCAAGCGGGCCAAAGAGCACAAGGCGTTGATGTCCGGTCTGAACAAGGGTGATGAAGTTGTGACGTCCGGCGGTATTGTCGGCCGTATTACCCGGGTGACCGATGACTTCGTGGTGCTGGACGTTGCCGATAACGTGGAACTGAAAGTTCAGAAGGCCGCTGTTGGCGCGGCTCTGCCCAAGGGCACTCTCAAAGACATCTGAACCATGACCAGGGAGGCTGCCGGTAAGACGGTAGCCGGATAACGGTCGATTAAGGGCTCCTATGCTGAACAAGTATCCTCTCTGGAAGAATATCCTGATCCTGATCGTGCTGGCGATCGGGTTCGTCTATGCGTTACCAAACGTATTTCCTGACGACTATGCCGTCCAGATCACCGGTGCCCGTAGCGGTACCGAGATAAGCCAGCAATCTGTGGAGCGGGCGGTGGAAGCCCTCGCGGACGCTGGCATTGCGGTGAAGGGTGTTGACCTGGATGAGCGCACGGCTCTGATTCGGGTAAACAGCTCCGAAGACCAGCTGCAGGCGAGGCCCATTGTTCAGCAAACGCTGGGGGAAGACTTTCTTGTTGCCCTGAATATGGCCGAGTCCACCCCGGCCTGGCTCAAGGCCGTCGGCGCGGGGCCCATGAAGCTGGGTCTGGATCTGCGCGGCGGGGTCCACTTCCTGCTGGAAGTGGACATGGAAACCGCGGTAGAGCAGCGGCTTGAAGCCACCTCCAGCCAGATCAAGCGTGAGCTAAGGGAAGAGCGTATCCGCTACCGGGGCGGTGACGTCGTAGAAGGTAATCAGATCGAGCTGTCGTTCCGGAGCGAGGCCGACCGTAGCGAGGCGTTCAGCA
>CAYMQO010000030.1:0-10112 GCA_964392405.1 uncultured Marinobacter sp. | reverse complement strand
ACCTATTCCTTCCGGGATGAGCCAGACCGGACCGCACGCCTGGAGCGGGAAGTCATCGTAACCGGTGAGAACGTTTCCAACGCGACCCAGAGCTTTGATGAGAACGGCATGCCGCAGGTCAATATCACCATGGATGGTGTTGGCGGCGACCTGATGACCCGCGCCACCCGCAACGCCGTGGGCCGGGGCATGGCGGTCGTGTTCATCGAGTTCCGTACCGAGATGCAGCAGGAGGTCGTCGACGGTGAGGTGGTGACCCGGGAAGAGCGGGTTGAAGAAATCGGTATCATCTCGCTGGCAACCATCCAGTCCACCCTCGGTTCCAGCTTCCGTATCACCGGCCTGGACTCCATTCATGAGGCCTCTGAACTGGCGCTGTTGCTGCGGGCCGGTGCGCTGGCGGCACCCATGTATTTTGTCCAGGAGCGCACCATCGGCCCCAGCCTGGGGCAGCAGAATATCGACGCTGGCTTCATGTCGGTGGTCGTTGGCTTTAGCCTTGTGCTGATATTCATGGCCGTTTTCTATCGGGTGTTTGGCCTGATCGCCAACGTAGCGCTGACGCTGAACCTGGTGCTGCTGCTGGCCTGTATGTCGATCATCTCTGCCACGCTAACGCTACCCGGTATTGCCGGTATCGTACTGACCGTGGGTATGGCGGTGGATGCCAACGTTTTGATCTTCGAGCGCATCAGGGAAGAGCTTCGGGAAGGGGCTTCGCCCCAGCTGGCCATTAATGCAGGTTACTCCCGCGCCTTCGTCTCCATCATAGATGCAAATATCACGACCTTCCTGGTGGCAGTGATCCTGTTCGCCATGGGGTCGGGCCCGGTGAAAGGCTTCGCGGTTACCCTCAGCATCGGCATCGGGACGTCACTGTTCACCGCGCTCGTGGTAAGCCGTTCCATCACCAACGCCGTTTATGGAGGCCGGAAGGTCGAATCTCTCTCGATCGGAGGCAAGCTGGCCAATGTCTGATACTCGTACTCAAAAACTCGACTTTATGAAGCCGCGCAAACCCTTGGGCGCGGTCTCGGCACTGCTGGTGATTGCGGCCATCGTTTTACTGGTGATGCGGGGTCTGAACTTTGGCCTGGACTTCACCGGCGGAACGTCTGTTGAGCTGGAATATTCGTCCGCCCCGGACCTTGAACAGGTGCGTGAGCATCTGGCCGATGCGGGCTATGACAATTATGTCGTGCAGAATTTCGGCTCGGACCGGCTGGTGCTGATCCGGATGCAGGAAGCGGATGATGAAGAGCTGGGAGCCCGTCTTCTGAATGATATTCAGCAGCGGTCAGACAGCGATGTGGAGCTGGTCAGTTCCGAGTTTGTCGGCTCCCAGGTAGGCGAGGAGCTTAAGGAAGACAGCGGTCTAGCCATGCTGTTGGCGCTGGCCGTCGTGCTGATCTACGTGGGCATGCGCTTCCAGCTCAAGTTCGGGATTGCCTCGGTGCTGCCGCTGGCGCACGACGTCATTATCATCCTTGGCTGCTTTGCGCTGTTTCAGTGGACCTTTGACCTGACCGTACTGGCGGCGCTGCTGGCGGTCATCGGTTACTCGCTGAACGATACCATCGTTATCATGGACCGCATCCGCGAAAACTTCCGGAAACTGCGGGTTGACGACCCCGAGGAAACCGTTAACCGGTCCATCCATGAGACGATCAACCGTACAATCAATACCTCTGTGACTACGTTGCTGGTACTGATCGCGCTGTACTTCCTGGGGGGAGAGGCCATCAACCAGTTCGCGTTGACCCTGGCTATCGGGGTAATCGTGGGAACCTACTCGTCCATTTATATCTCCGCCAACCTTCTGATTGCGATGGGCGTGACACGAACCGACCTGGTGGTACCCCAGAAAGAGGGCGTGGGTGGCGAGAGTGGTGAAGAGGAAGAGCCGCCTGAATGGTTGAACCGGATGTAAGCATGCCCTGGCCGGTCAGTTTGCGCTGGCCATAAGCATCAGGCGAGAGCAATAAAAAGATAAAAAAGCCGGGCTGGAGATTTCTCCGCCCGGCTTTTTTGTTGCTCGGCCGTGGCCGCCCTAGCGGGGCAACCGGATCTGGAAGGGGCGCAGGGTACGAAGCACTTCCCGGATCAGTTTCGGGTTGGCAATGGCCAGTTGACGGGAATCCGCCGTAGACGGGTTGCCCGAAAAGTCGCTGCTGAGCGCACCGGCCTCGTTCGCCAGCGCCAGGCCGATATCCAGGTCCTCCTGGGTAGGGTGGAACAGCACCGCAATATCCAGATGACCGGCGGACAGCCGGGCAATATCCAGCACACTGCAACCGGTACTGCGTATCTGGGCGGACTGTGACGCCAGACCTGCGGACAGTTCACCCCACACCAGGGGCTCTTCGGTGCCCCGCGCCTGATCCAGAAGGTTGGTCACGACCACCGCTTCGTTCAGTTGGCGGGTCTCACTGACCCGGATGCGGCGGCTGTTCAGGGCAGCGCCCCGGCCCCGGCTTGCGGAATACTCCTCGCCGGTCACGGGATTGATCAGCAGCAGGTTTTCGGTCCGGCCGTCTTTTTTCTGAACCAGCGCGACCACAAAATCCGGGATACCACGAAGCAGGTTGTCGGAACCGATTACCGGAAAGATATGCCAGCTCAGCGGATGGCCGTCGGCGTTGCTGTCACCAGCTGGCGCGAAGTAATGGTCCTTGTAGGCCTTCTGCAGCTGTTCGGCAAAGTTTTCATAAATATTGCCGGTAATTCTGTCCAGCTGCCGCTGGCGATCGTCGGCGTTGCCGCCGCCCATATCCTGGCGTTCAAAATGGGCTTTCAGATAATCTGCACCCTGGCGCGCGACGCGCAGGGCCATTTTAATGGCTGGTTGCATCAGATTCTTCAGTTTCAGGAGTGGTCAAAGGCGCGATCATAGCAAATCGCCGTCGGGGCTTGAAACTATTTGCTGTCCGTAAAGACCGCCATGGGCTGACCAAAGGCATCTCAGCCGCCATTTCCGCCGTTAAAACAGGGCCGTCTTCTGGTACTATGCGCGCTTGTTTTTGACCGTCCGACATCGCCGGGACCCATAGCCCATGCACAAACCCGCACTGCCCAATACTTTTGACCTGCCCGCCAGGGACTATGTTCGTATCGTGATGGTCGAGACCACCCACTCCGGTAACATCGGGGCGGTCGCCCGGGCCATGAAGAACATGGGGCTCGGCAATCTCTGGCTGGTGAACCCGTCTTCATTTCCGGATGAGACATCCTACGCCCGCTCTGCAGGGGCATCGGATGTGCTTGATCGCGCCCGGGTGGTGGCCACACTGGAAGAGGCCGTTGAAGACTGCGTACTGGTCATGGGTACCAGCGCCCGTGGGAGAAAAGTGCCATGGCCCGTCATGTCTCCGCCGGATGCAGCCCGGCGGGTAGGAGAGTACCATGGGAAAGGACAGGTCGCACTGGTGTTTGGGCGGGAAAGCAGCGGCCTGAGCAACGAGGAGCTACAGCGTTGCCAGGTCCACGTCCATATTCCCACCAATCCCGACTACAGTTCACTGAACGTCGCCATGGCTGTACAGGTGATGTGCTATGAAATCCGGATGGAGTGCCTGCGAGGGCTTGAAAACCCGGGTGACAATCCGCAACTCAGGGCTATTGCCGGGCCGGATGACGAAGGCTGGGATGTGCCGCCGGCTACCGCTGCTGAGCTGGAAGGTTTTTTTGTCCACCTGGAAACCACCCTGAAGGAAATCAATTTCCATCGGCAGGACAAGTCCCGACAGTTGATGACGCGGTTACGCCGCCTCTACCATCGGGCGAGGCCGGATCAGCTGGAGGTCAATATCCTTCGGGGCATACTGACAGCGGTACAGAAGTCCACTTCGGCAACGAGCCGGGGTGAGGGCAAACGCAAACAGGATCAGACAGATGTTTGAGCGACTCAGAGAAGACATTCGCAGCGTGTTCCATCGGGACCCGGCAGCTCGTAATACGTTCGAGGTGCTGACCAATTATCCGGGGCTGCACGCTCTGCTACTGCACCGACTCGCTCATCGCATCTGGAAGGCAGGGTTCAAGTGGCTGGCGCGGACTATCTCCACCTTTTCCCGATGGCTGACCGGTATTGAGATTCACCCAGGTGCAACCATCGGCCGCCGCTTCTTTATTGACCACGGTATGGGCGTGGTGATTGGCGAAACTGCGATCATCGGAGACGATGTCACCCTCTACCAGGGGGTCACTTTGGGCGGAACCAGCTGGAACAAGGGCAAGCGCCATCCGACCATTGGCAACGGTGTTGTCATCGGGGCGGGAGCGAAAATCCTCGGACCGTTTGAGGTGGGCGAAGGTGCCAAGGTAGGGTCCAACTCGGTGGTAACCAAAGCCGTTCCGGCGGGGGCGACCGTGGTCGGGATTCCCGGTCGCGTGGTTGTGAAAAGCAAGGACAAGGACGGCCGCCGTAAGGAAATGGAGCGACGGATGGGCTTCGACGCTTACGGTGTCACTGAAGAGATGCCAGACCCGGTGGCGCGATCGATGCGCAGTTTGCTGGACCATATGCACGCCGTTGATGAGCGCATTGAAAAGATGTGCACCGCGTTGCGTAAGGTCAATCAGGACTATGCGGAGAATGGCCGGCTGCCGCCGCTGGACATCGACGAGTTTGACTGTGTGGACGATCCTGCCCACACCGACAGAACCGCCCCCGCTAGTGAGACCAAGGCGGGGGAGCGCTGAATACTTGACCAGTTTGGTTGGTTAATACATACTCAGCGGCTGGAATTCTGTGAACTTCTGAGTCGGGGCTGCCGTTATGCGACTGACAACCAAGGGCCGCTACGCCGTTACTGCCATGCTGGATCTTGCCCTTCATGGCGATGAGGGTCCGGTCAGCCTGGCGGATATTTCCCGACGTCAAGGGATCTCTCTCTCTTACCTTGAACAGCTCTTTTCCCGTCTGAGAAAAGAAAAGCTGGTCAGCAGTGTTCGTGGCCCCGGCGGCGGTTATCTGCTCGGCCGGACCAGCGATCAGGTCTTCATTGCGGACGTGGTTGACGCGGTCAACGAGTCCCTGGACACAACCCGGTGCAGCCAGAAGGGCGACTGCCAGAACGGCGAAATGTGCCTGACTCACCATTTGTGGTCCGACCTGAGCGATCAGATTCATCAGTTTCTCAGCCGCATCAGTCTGGCGGACCTGATGAAGAAGCGGGAAGTCCAGGTGGTCGCCAACCGCCAGGACAACCGGGTAAAAGAAGACCAGTTGGCTGATACCATCAATACCAGGCGTCTGGAAGACCAGGCGCCCGCCTGAGCCGAAACAGAGCATGAAAACACCGGTATATCTTGATTACGCAGCAACCACGCCTGTGGACCCTGCCGTTGCCGAAATCATGGCAGGCTTTCTGACCCTTGACGGCGTCTTCGGTAACCCGGCCAGTCGGTCCCATGGCTATGGCTGGCAGGCGGAAGCGGCAGTGGAAAACGCACGCCGCCAGGTGGCGCAGCTGATCGGCGCGGATCCGCGGGAAATTGTCTGGACCTCCGGCGCCACGGAATCCAATAACCTCGCCCTTAAAGGCGCTGTCGACGCCAACCGCAAGTCCGGTCAACGCCCGCACATTATTACGTCAGCCATTGAGCATAAGGCGGTACTGGACACCTGTAGCTGGCTGGAGAGCCAGGGCTGCGACGTCACGCGCCTGCAACCGGATGGCTCCGGCCAGATTGCACCGGCCCAGGTGGAACAGGCGCTGCGGCCCGAAACGCTGCTGGTCAGCCTGATGCTGGTGAACAACGAGCTGGGCACCATTAACGACATCGGTACCATCGGCAAGATGCTGCGGGAACGGGGCGTGCTCTTTCACGTGGACGCTGCCCAGGCCGCGGGTAAAATGCCGGTCAATGTTGCCACGCTGTGCGCTGACCTGATCGCCATGTCGGGGCACAAGGTCTACGGCCCGAAGGGTGTGGGTGCGCTTTATGTACGCCGTTCACCGGATGTCCGGATCGAGGCGCAGGTCCACGGCGGCGGGCACGAGCGCGGCATGCGCTCGGGAACGTTGCCAACCCATCAGATCGCTGGCATGGGCAAGGCCTTTGAGATCGCCGGTGAGGGCCTTGAGCAGGAAATAGACCGCCTTGAAGCGTTGCGTACCCGCTTTCTGGCTGGCATTGAAGGGCTGGAAGGGGTCACCCGTAACGGCCACGATACCGACCGGGTTCCCGGCATTATCAACCTCTCCTTTGACGGCATCGAGGCCGAGTCCCTGATGCTGGGCCTGCGGGAACTGGCCGTATCCTCGGGCTCGGCCTGTGCTTCCGCTACCATGGAACCGTCCTATGTACTCACCGCCATCGGTCTCAGCGAGGCCCGGGCCCATGCGGGGCTTCGTTTTTCCCTCGGGCGGTTTACCACCGCCGAAGAGATCGATTTTGCGGCCGCTCAGGTGGCCCTGGTGGTGGAACGGTTGCGGGAGCGACGTCGCTCGGCCGTGTGACAGGCGGAAAGGATGCGCAACGGAAGGCCGCCATTGGTAGGCAGCCCGCCCCTTACTGCGTATAATCTCAGGCCGGAATTTTCACCTGAAACCCAACTGGAGCAAAGATTATGTCCAACGAGCGCACGCTTTCCATCATCAAGCCGGATGCTGTCGCCAAGAACGTTATTGGTGAGATCTACAGCCGCTTTGAAAAAGCCGGCCTGAAAATCGTCGCCGCGAAGATGATGCACCTGTCTCAGGAGCAGGCCGAGGGCTTCTACGCCGAGCACAAAGAGCGTCCGTTCTTTGGCGATCTGGTGGCCTTTATGACCTCTGGCCCGGTTGTGGTTCAGGTTCTCGAAGGCGACGGCGCCATCGTCAAGAACCGCGACCTGATGGGGGCGACCAACCCCAAGGAAGCGGCACCGGGTACCATTCGTGCCGACTTTGCCGACACCATTGACGCCAATGCGGTTCACGGCTCTGACTCCGCTGCCTCAGCCGAGCGGGAAATCGCTTACTTCTTCAACGACAGCGAAATCTGCCCCCGGGGCTGATGCTGTCCGGGGCGGTAATGCCGCCCCGATCGTTATCTGATCGAGACTGACCATGACTGCTGTTGTCGAAAAAACCAATCTGCTGGGAATGCCCAAGGCCAAGCTGGAAGCATTCTTTGAAACCCTGGGTGAGAAACGCTTCCGGGCAACCCAGGTCCTCCAGTGGATTCATCAGCGGGGTGTGGACGACTTCGATCAGATGACCAACATGAGCAAGCCCCTGCGGGAGAAGCTCAAAGTGATTGCGGAGGTTCGCGGCCCGGAAGTGGTCTATGACGAAACCTCCCGGGATGGTACCCGCAAGTGGGTCATGCGCATGGACTCGGGCAACAGCGTCGAGACCGTACTGATCCCGGACGGGGAGCGGGGCACGCTGTGCGTCTCTTCCCAGATTGGTTGCAGCCTTGACTGCACTTTCTGTTCAACGGGTAAGCGGGGCTTCAATCGCAACCTGACGGCAGCCGAGATCATCGGCCAGGTATGGGTGGCGCGTAAAGCCTTCATGCCGTTTGAGCCCAACGCCGAGCGTCCCATCACCAATGTGGTCATGATGGGTATGGGTGAGCCGCTGCTGAACTTCGACAACGTAGTGGATGCCATGAACCTGATGATGGAGGACCTGGCTTACGGGATCTCCAAACGGCGGGTAACGCTCAGCACCTCAGGTGTGGTGCCGGCCCTGGATCGCCTGGGGGAAGTGACTGACGTATCCATCGCGATCTCGCTGCACGCGCCTAATGATGAGCTGCGTAGCCAACTGGTTCCCCTTAACAAGAAGTACCCGATTGCCGAGCTGCTGGCCGCAACACGCCGTTATCTTTCCCGGCTACCCGACAAGCGCAAAGCCACCATTGAATACACGGTGATCGAAAACACCAACGACCAGCCGGAGCACGCCCGTCAACTGGCGGAGGTCTTGCGCGGTCTGCCCTGCAAGATTAACCTGATTCCTTTCAATCCGTTTCCCGAGAGTGATTTTCGCCGTCCCAGCATGAATGCCACCCGGCGTTTTCAGAAAATTCTTAACGAAGCGGGTTATGTCACAACCATTCGTACCACAAGAGGCGATGATATCGATGCCGCTTGCGGTCAGCTTGTAGGTCGTGTGGAAGACCGGACCCGGCGCAGTCAGCGCTACATTCCGGTTCACCAGATGACTCCCTAATTGTTCAAGGCTTCGGGAAGAGACCATGCGCTTAGTGTTGTTGTCAGGCTCCGGCCCTAGTCACCGTTTCATCCTGTACGTCTGCACCTTACTTCTTGCCGGCCTGATGGCAGGTTGTGTTACTACAACCGATAGCCGGTTTGCGCGGGAAGAAGACAAGGATCAGGCCGTCGCCAACTATGTCCAGTTGGCGACCGCGTATCTGTCTCAGGGTAATTATGAGCGCTCCCGCAAACACCTGGAGCGGGCACTTGACCTGCGTTCCGATGATGCCGCGGCGTTGGCCACCCAGGGCCTGCTGATGCAGGCTGAAGGTGAGCCCGAGCTGGCGGAAGAATCCTATCGCCGGGCCCTGCGCAGTGATGGCAACTATACCCGTGGTCGGGTGTTTTACGGTGCTTTCCTGTACGGGCAGGGCCGGTTTGGAGAGGCCCAGGATCAGTTCCAGCGGGCGTCACGGGATACCGGCTACAGCGATCGGGCTGCGGTCTTCTACAACCTCGGACGAGCCAGTGAGCGTACCGGCGACCTCGAGGTCGCGACCGCCGCCTACCAGCGGGCGCTGGAGCTGGGGCGTAATGATCCCAGAGCGTTGCTGGCGTTATCCCGGGTCCTGGTCGACGCTGGCGACTATACCGCGGCGTCAGCTCATTACAGCCGGTTGACCGGGCTGATGCAGCGTAGTCCGCAACTGGGGCATACCCCCGAGAGCCTGTTGGTGGGCATCCGCATTGCCCGTCATTTCAATAATTATGACCAGGAGTCCAGCCTTGCGCTGCTTCTTCGTAACCGCTATCCGGACTCTGAGGAATATCGAAAATACAAGGTGTTAACGGCCGATGACAACGGATAACGCCAGTCACCCAGAGCGCCAGGCCACCGCTGGGGAACGTCTGCGTAAAGCCCGGGAGGCGGCCGGGCTTACGGTCGCGGAAGTGGCCGAGCGACAGCACCTGCGACCGGCCGTCATCAAGGCGATCGAAAGCGGTGATTACCGGCAGATTGATGGTGAGCTGTTCCTTAAAGGCTACGTTCGGACTTACGCCGGCCAGGTAGGCCTGGACCCGGACAGTGTCATCCGGCAGCTGGACCGTGAACTGGAGCCGCTGCGGGCAGAGCAGAAGGCACAGGTAGAAGCCAACCCGTTGGTGAGCATTGCCCGCCGCAAACGGCGGAAAAGGCAGATCGCCCGGGTAGTCGGCATTCTGATCCTGATCGTTGCGGTGTTCTACGGTGTGTCCATGTATCTGGCCCGTCAGCAAGCCTCGGAGACCGCGGCGCCTGCGGAACAGGCACAGCCTCCGGCAGGCGAGCAGGGACGACCAGCGTTACTGGAGCAGAGCGACCAGTCAGCCGACGCAGAAGACGATCTGACAGAGAGCATCACTACTGACGGTGATACTGCGGACGCCGCCGGGCCCGATTTAGCGGACCAGTCCGATGTGCAGGGCGATACGACGGAAGAGCCCCGGTCGACCCCGGATGCATCGGCAGGCATGGATACCGGTGAGGCCGGGAGCAACGAGGAAAGCCTGTATGCTCCGGTGATCCTTACTCAGCCCCTTGAAGAACCAGAGCCGACAGCGGCGAGCGTACAGGAAGGCTTGCTGCAGATAACGTTCTCGGGAGACTGCTGGGTTGAGGTTCAGGACCGCAATGGGCGGACGATTGAAGCGTCCCTGCGTTCGGCGGGGGATACCCTGGAACTGAACGGGCCGGCACCTCTGCGAATCGTACTGGGTGCAGTCAGTGCAGTTGAATCCCTGAGCTATGGCGGTGAGCGTATCGACCTCGCCGGTCGTCGCGCCCCGAACAATCGGCTGGTTCTGAGCCTGCCGTAAACACTGAGTTACGGCGCGGCGGTATTGGGCGAGGTGGGCATTGCCACGGCAGTCTTATTGCGACATTGACACTTTCACATCAGTTGGCGGTTTATGAAACTCG
>CAYMQO010000029.1:0-12283 GCA_964392405.1 uncultured Marinobacter sp. | reverse complement strand
AGCCTGCGATTTCCTTTCCCTGATTTCCGCGCCGGGCAGCGCCAGTTGGCAGAAACGGTCTACCGCAACTCCGTGCAGTCCCGACGCCTGTTACTGGAGGCGCCCACCGGTCTGGGCAAAACCCTGGGCACGCTGTTCCCGGCACTGATGGCCCTGCCGGCCGGTAAGCAGGACCGGTTGTTCTACCTGACCTGTCGCAATACTGCCCGACAGCTGGCGATATCCGCCGTCGAAGCCTTACGGGCCGCCCAGCCGGAACCGGGCCACTGGCCCCTGCGCACCCTGGAACTTGTTTCAAAAGACGACGCCTGTGAACATCCGGACAAGGCCTGCCATGGCGACTCCTGCCCCTTGGCAAAAGGCTTTTTCGACCGTTTGCCGGACGCCCGGGCCGAGGCGGTACAGGTGCGCGAACCCCTGACCCGGGAACGCTTGGCAGCCATCGCTGCCGGACACGATATCTGCCCCTATTTCCTGGCCCAGGAAATGGCCCGCTGGTGCGACCTGGTGGTGGCGGACGTGAACCGGATGTTTGACCAGAGTGCGCTGCTGCACGCCCTGGTCAATCAGAACCAATGGAAGGCCAGCCTGCTGGTGGACGAGGCCCACAACCTGGTGGACCGTGCCCGGGCCATGTATTCGGTACGGCTGGACCAGCGGCGGCTGCTGCAGGTAAGGAAAAGTGCGCCACAGGCCCTGAAAAGCCCGCTGAACCGGCTGGCCCGTGCCTGGCAGGAGCTTGTGCGGGAGCAGGAAACAGCCGGCACCGCACCGGTATTTCTGGAAACACTGCCACACCGCCTGCTTCCTGCCCTGCAGGGGCTGATCTCGTCACTGACGGACTATCTGACAGATAACCCGCCAGATCTGGCCCTGCAGGAGCTGTTATTCGAAAGCGTGGGTTTTCTGAAACTGGCGGAACAGTTTGGCGATCACTCCCTGTGTGAGTTCCACCGACCAGGGCGGGGGCGAGCCAGCGTTGCCATCCAGAACCTGATACCGGCGGAGTTCCTGGCGCCACGGTTCGCCAGCCTGGACTCCGTACTGATGTTTTCGGCCACCCTTTCGCCGGGTGTCTATCACCGGGACCTGCTGGGGCTTCCGGATGACACCCGCTTCACCGCGCTGCCCAGCCCCTTCGGTGCGGATCAGTTGCAGGTGCAGTTTACCCCGAAGATCAGCACCCGTAAGCCGGACCGGGCGTCATCCCTGATGCCCATTGCCGAGGTGATTGCCCGGCAGTTTAATGCGCGCCCGGGCCATTACCTGGCCTTCTTCAGCAGTTTTGATTACATGGGACAGGTGGCCGCTGTGCTGGCGGAGCGCTGGCCCGAGGTTCCCCAGCGCAGACAGGTCCCGGGCATGGGGCAGGAGGCCCGCCGGGAATTTCTGGCAAGGTTTGAGATGCCGGAGCCGGCAGTCGCGTTTGCCGTGCTCGGCGGCGTGTTCAGTGAGGGCATCGACCTGCCGGGTGACCAGTTGATCGGAGCTTTCGTGGCCACCCTCGGGCTGCCGCCCTTCGACCCCTGGCACGAGGTGCTGAAAGAGCGCCTGGAAGCCCGTTTTGGCAGGGGCTACGACTACACCTATCGCATTCCCGGTTTGCAAAAGGTGGCACAGGCTGCCGGCCGGGTTATCCGCACGCCGGAGGATCAGGGCGTGATCTGGCTGATTGACGACCGCTTCCTGCAACCGATGAACCGGGCCTTGTTGCCTGGCTGGTGGTTTGAACGGCATCCGTCGGCGGACGGCGGCTCCTGACTACCACCAGAACGTTCGTCCGGCAGGGCCGGTGATGAAGGTTGCCTCCACCCGGTCCGCCGCTATATCGTATTCGTCACCAGGCAGGAAACAGTGGTCCTGACCCAGGGACACCTGTTCTCTCCAGCAGCACGACTGTACGATAAAAACAAAGGAGAACACCCATGCACGGCCTGATGATGCACCGCCCCCTGCTCATCTCCCAGATTCTGGAATTTGCCGCCGGCAATTACCCGGATCAGGAAATCGTCTCACGTACCACTGAAGGTGACATTCACCGCTACACCTACCCGGAAATGGCGCAGCGCACCCGTCAGCTCGCCAACGCGCTGCAAAAGCTGGGCGTGACGGAAGAAGACCGTATCGGTACGATCGCCTGGAACAACTACCGGCATCTGGAAATCTATTACGCCACCTCGGGCATGGGCGCCATCTGCCATACCATGAACCCGCGCCTGCCGGCGGATCAGTTAACCTACATCGTCAACCACGCAAAAGACCGGTTCATCTTCGTGGACCTGACTTTCCTGCCGCTGCTGGAAAAACTCTACGAGCACTTTCCGGATGTGGAAGGGTTTGTGGTGATGACCGATGAAGCCAATATGCCCGAAACCACGCTGCCGCGGGTTTACTGTTACGAGACCCTGCTGCGGGACGAGTCGGACCAGTTCGAGTGGCCGGAGTTTGACGAGAATACGGCGTCATCATTGTGCTACACCTCCGGCACTACCGGTAACCCCAAGGGAGTGCTCTACAGCCACCGCTCCAACGTGCTCCACGCACTGTTCGTACTGAGTGTTTCCGGTGTCCCCATTGATGAAACCTCGGTGATGCTCCCAGTTGTGCCCATGTTCCATGTTAATGCCTGGGGCGTGCCGTATTTCGGGCTGATTGCCGGCACCAAACTGGTGTTTCCGGGCCCGGCGCTGGATGGGGAAAGCCTGTCGGAGCTGATCGAATCGGAGAAAGTCACCGACGCCTGGGGTGTGCCCACGGTATGGCTGGGCCTGCTGGCCTACAAACGGAAGAAGGGAGAGAGCTTCGGTACCCTGAAGCGCACCCTGATCGGTGGCTCAGCACTGCCCAGGTCCATGATCCAGGAGTTCCGCGAGAAGCATAACGTCGAGGCCATTCAGGGCTGGGGCATGACCGAAATGAGTCCTCTGGGCACCATTGCCACCCCGCGCCCGAGCCAGCGTGGCGGCGACTGGGAGAAAGAACTGAAACTGCGCGGCACCCAGGGCCGGCTGATGTTCGGTGTCGAAATGAAGATCGTTGATGCGGAGGGCAAGGATCTGCCCCACGACGGCAAGACCCAGGGCGAGTTGCTGGTGCGGGGCAATGCCGTAATCAGCGGCTATTACGAAAACGAAGATGCAACCCGCAAGGCTCTGGATAAAGACGGCTGGTTCCACACGGGCGACGTTTCAGTAATCTCACCCGACGGCTTTATGGAAATCGTCGACCGGGTGAAAGATGTGATCAAATCCGGTGGCGAGTGGATCAGCTCCATCGATCTTGAGAACGAAGCCATCGCCCATCCCAAGCTGGCGGAAGCCGCTGTGATTGGCGTGCGTCATGAAAAATGGCAGGAGCGGCCACTGCTGGTGGCGGTACCGGAGCCGGACGTTGAGGTCACTAAGGAAGAAGTGCTTGAGTTCCTTGAGCAGCGCGTGGCCAAGTGGTGGCTGCCGGATGACGTGGTGTTTGTGGATGAACTGCCCCACGGCGCCACCGGTAAGTTGCAGAAAGCCAAACTGCGGGAGAGCTTTAAAGACTACAAACTACCCACGGAGTAGCGCCTGGCCGTTGCCAGCCTTACCGATGAGGCAGAGAAGCCGCCGGCCACCCGGCGGCTTTTTTCTGGCTGGAACCGCCGGCTTATTTCAGCTCAAAGCCGCGCCTGACCAGGAATTCCCGCATATGCGCCCGCAGCTTGCTGCTGAACAGGGGGTTCAGTTGCAGTGACCAGTTGGTGTCCTTGTTCCCGCCCGTGCGCTGGGCGTAGTAGATGCGCATGGCATCATCAAACACCGCCACTGACTCGGTGTCTTCCCGATATTCATCTTCCATCAGGATACTCTCAACCGGCAGCCGGGGTTTGACTTCCGGATTCTGGTCCGGATAACCCAGGCACAGGCCGAATACCGGATAGACGTGGTCCGGCAGTTTCAGCAGTTCGCTGATCTCAGTAGGGTTATTGCGGACGCCGCCAATGTAACAGATACCCAGCCCCTCGGATTCTGCGGCGATGACCACATTCTGGGCCATTAATGCGGTGTCGACACTGGCCACCAGAAACTGTTCGGTCATGCCCCGGGTCACCTCAGCGCCGGCCCGTTCTGCTGCATCGGTGGGGCGCTTCATGTCGGCACAGAACATCAGGAAGTGAGAGCAGGTTTCAATGTATTTCTGGTTGCCCGCCAGCTCGGCAATGGCCGCCCGCTTTTCGGGGCTGGTCACGTGAATGATGGAATAAGCCTGCACATGACTGGATGTAGCGGCGCTCTGCCCGGCGCGGATCAGCTCCAGAAACGTCTCATGGGGAATCTTCTGGTCGGTGAATTTGCGAATGGAGCGATGGGACTTGAGTAGGTCAATAACCGGATTCATAACGCCTCTCTGGTTCAGGGGGTAAATGTCTGAGGTGTACGTCCTGTCACCGAAACCAGAGCATTCTAACAAATTTGCTGGGTCAGGATGCCGGAGAGATGGCGTTACAGGGTTTTGCGCAGATTAACCAGCAGTGGCGCGCCATCCGCCGGGTCGCGGTAGATATCGCAGTGCACGCCATAGAGCTGGTGGATCAGCGCCGGGTCAAGAATCTCCGAGGGTGCACCCTGGGCGATGATCTGACCGTTGACCATGGCGATCAGATGATCCGCATAACGGCTGGCACTGACCAGGTCGTGGACCACCATGGCGACGGTTTTGCCCTGGCGGGCGAGGTGGCGGATCAGTTCGAACACTTCAATCTGATGGCCCAGATCCAGTGCGGACGTGGGCTCATCCAGCAACAGCAGTGGTGTTTGCTGGGCAATGCTCATGGCGATCCACGCCCGCTGACGCTGGCCGCCGGAAAGGGTGTCCAGCGGACGATCAGCGAGCCCGGCCAGGTCCGCAGCGGTTACTGCCTGTTCCAGAATGGCCTGGTCCTGTTCCGTCCAGCGGCGCAGGAAACCCTGGTGGGGCTGGCGGCCGAAACGGATCAGGTCCGCTACGGTCAGGCCTTCCGGCGCAGAGTTGTCCTGGGGCAGCAGGGCCAGTTGCCGGGCCACCTCCCGGCTGGGCAGCGAATGGATGCTCTTGCCATCCAGTAGTACCGCGCCGCTCGCCGGTGCATGTACCCGTGCCAGGCCATTCAGCAATGTCGATTTGCCGCAACCATTGGGGCCCACGATGGCGGTCACCTGGGCCGGGGGCAGTTCCAGATTCAAGGCACTGATCACCGGGCGGCGGCCATGGGCCATGGTCAGGTCCCGCGCAGCCAGCGGTGGCGGGGAGGGCAGCTCTTCGGCGGCAGATGTGGAACGGTTCATGTCGGGCTCCGGGAAGACGGTTTGGCAAGTATCCAGATCAGGTAGGGGGCACCTACGATGGCGGTGATCAGGCCCACCGGGAGTTCCAGCGGTGCCAGTATCAAGCGGCCCGCCATATCGGCGGTGACCATGAACCCCGCGCCGGCCAGGGCCGATGCGGTCAGTGGAACCTTACCGGCACGGCAAAGGGTGCGGGCCAGCTCCGGCGCCAGCAACGCCACCATACCCACCGGGCCGGCCACGGCCACAGCCAGGCCCGTCAGCAATACCGCGCAGGCCAGGCTCAAAGCCCGGACCCGGGCCAGCCGGGTACCGAGGTTGATCGCCACCGGATCGGAAAACTGCAGTGTATTTAACGAAGGCCCCAATAGCAGGGCGGTGACCCAGCCAATGACCAGGCCGAAAGCCAGCGTAATGACAGCGGTGGTGGACCGGGCATTCAGGCTGCCCACGGTCCAGGGAAAGGCAGCGTTTGCCGAGTCGATGGCTACCCGGCTCAGCATCACCTGGGTAACAGCGCCGGCGATGGCGCCAATACCAAGCCCCGCAATAATAAAGCGATAACCCCGTGTGCCGTTGGCGCCGGCGAGACCGAAGGCCAATGACGTCGCGATGGCTGCGCCCACCAGCGCCATGGCCGGAGGCGCCATGCTGATACCGGTACCGACCACCGACGCGACAGCGAAGGCGGTGGCCGCATTATCAATACCGATAATGCCGGGGGTGGCCAGGCGATTACGGGCCACGGTCTGCATCAGGCATCCGGCCAGGGCGAAGGCAGCACCCGCCAGGGCACCTGCAACGACCCGGGGCAGTCGCAGTTCATGAATCACGAAGCGGTGTATGGCGTTACCCTGACCGGCGATCATATCCAGCAGTCCGTCCAGCGGAACCGAAACGGTCCCGAATATGAGAGACATGACTACTGCCAGTGTCAGCGCAGCAGCAAGGCCAAGGTGCGAGGCGAGGTTTCGGTGTCGGACTACAAGCTGGAACATGACGACCTCACAACGTGGGCATGCGCCCGGAGCGCACGATATACAGCAGTACCGGTGCCCCCAGCAGCGCGGTGATGACGCCCAGGGGAAGCTCCGCCGGCGCACCGATTACCCGGGCCAGGGTGTCGGCGACCAATAACAGTGCGGGCCCGATGGGCAAACACAGCCACAAGGTTTTACGGATGTCCGGCCCGCCGATTGCCCGGGCGATAAAGGGTACTACCAGCCCGGCGAATACCAGCGGCCCGGCCAGCGCCGTGGCGCCCCCCACCAGCAGCGCTACAGCCACCAACACCATCAGCCGGATACGACCGGGCTTGTGCCCAAGGCCCAAAGCGGCCCGCTCACCCAGCGACATGGCTGCCAGCGGCGAGGCCACCATGACCACCAGTACGCCGGCGACCATCAGTGTGGGCAGCACGGCCAGCAAATGGGAAAACGGCGTACCGGCGATACTGCCGGTAATCCAGAACCGGATTTCATCCGCCGCCCGCTGGTCGGCCAGCATCAGTACCGAGGTCAGCGATAACAGCAGACCGGTCACCGTCGCACCGGCCAGCACCAGCCGCACCGGATCTGCAGCCAATCCCCGGGAGCGGGTGGCCAGCATCACCAGGCTGCAACCAGCCAGCGCACCCACCTGGGCAACCAGCGTGGTCAGAGTTGCGGAACTGGCTCCCAGCATGACCGCCAGGGTCACCGCAAAAGCGCTGCCGCCGCTGACGCCGAGAAGACCGGGTTCGGCCAGGGGGTTACGGGTCAACGCCTGCAATAAAGCGCCGGCAATGGCGAGCGCCAGCCCGGTAACGATGGCGATGGCGGTGCGCGGCAGGCGGAGTTCCAGAATCACAAAGCGGGCCTCTTCGGTGCCCTGACCGATCAGCACCTGCAGGGCTTCAGCCGGACCAACCGGACCCGCGCCCCAAAGCAGGCTGGCCAGAGCCGCTGCCAGAACGAAAAAAACCGCCGCAGTAAGCGGCGGCATAAGGGCACGAGATGCAAGCGTGAGCGGTACAGCGTGTTCAGTCATCAGGGTTGCTGCGGCAAGGCGTCCTCAATGTCATCAAGAATCGCCATGGCGGCCAGCGGACCGGAGGCACTGGTCCAGAGATGGCCGTCCACCGGGATAACCTGGTTGTTCCCATTGGCTTTCAGGCGCTGGAAGGCAGGGGATTGTCGCGCCGCCTCAAGTGCCTCGCGTCCGTCTTCATTCAGTGTGGCGAGAAACACCCAGTTCTGGTCCATCAGCGACAGGTTTTCCAGGCTGAGGGGCTGGCTGTGGGGGCGGCCTTCTTTCACCAAGCCTGAGTCCGCAACCTTGAAGCCGGCAGACGCCAGTACCGTGGAAGAGAACAGGTTTTCAGACATGACCAGCGGGCCCTGGGGCATCCAGCGCACGAGGGCGGTATCCCGCTGGCCCTCGGGGACACTCGCGGTGACCTTTTCGCGAACCTCGGCTGCACGCTGGGCCACTTCCCCGATCACTTCATCCGCACGATCTTCCCGGCCCAGGGCCCGGGCGAAACCCTTCAGCTCCCGCTGCCAGGTGTCCGGCTGGAACAGGGGTACGTCAAGCACGATGGTAGGCGCCATCTGCGACAGCAGCTGGTATTGCTCTTTACTGGTCTGGCGGGTGGCCAGAATCAGGTCCGGCTGCAGGGCCAGCACGGCCTCGAAATTGGTCTCGGCGGGGGCTCCCACGATAGCGATATCACCGGCCGCCTCCTGAATATACCCCGCCACGTGCTGACCGCCACGGGTTACCACCGCGCCGATTGGCTGTACACCTACCGCAATGGCCGAATCCAGGGCGCCTTCGTACAGGGTAACCACCCGCTCCGGCTGTCCTTCCACGGTGACTTCACCATAGAGCGTATTGACGGTGCGTGTCTCGGCGAGCGCCGCCTGGCTCGCAATAAACATGGCCAGCGCGGTGACCAGCCCCTGGCTGATCCGGTGTACAAAAGCTCGTTGCATGTTTTTCTCCGTGGTCGCGATCATCGCTGGGGTGAAGCGGGAACAGTATATAGCAAGCAATACAATTAATGATAATGATTCACATTAAACATGAAAAGGTGCTAAATTGGCACCACCTGTTGCACGGAATGGAACGATCCTGACATGTATGACCTCAAGGAACTCCAGGCATTCACCTCGGTTGTCCGAACCGGCAGCCTTACGGTCAGCTGCCGGGAACTCGCCCTGCCCAAGTCAACGCTGAGCCGGCGCATCCGTCAGCTGGAAGAGGCGGTGGGTCAGCCACTGCTGTTGCGCCAGTCGAAACGGATCTTTCCCAACGACGCCGGCCGGTTGTTTTATCAATACTGCCAGGAAATCCTGGCCCTGATTGCCCAGGGTCATGAAGCACTGGACGAACTGAGGGAAGGGGTTACCGGTGTACTGGAACTCCGCTGCCACGAGGCATTCATACGGGGCTGGTTCTCCGGCACCGTTGAAAGTTTCATGGAAGAGCACGAGGGTCTGGAAGTCAGCATCCGTACCCAGCAGCAGCCTCCCGACGCCATGCGGGACGCCATCTGCATCTGGCTTGGCAAGATTCCCGACGGCAATTTCCGCTGTGAGGTTCTGGGTTACCTGACCCAGGGGGTTTACGGCAGCCCCGCCTACTTTCGTAACCGCAACTGCCCCCAGTCGCCTTCGGAACTGGACCAGCACATCTGGATCGATATGCTCGGCGGTGATGAGCAGGGGGTTGAGTTACGTCATTCCGTGCTGGGTTCCTGCCCGATCCGGCCCCGGGCGGGTCGTTTCAGTGTGGATCAGTACTGCGTGCAGGGGGACGCTATTGCGGCTGGTCGTGGCGTGGGGTTGATTCCCCACTGGCTGGCGGAGCGCCGGCTCGCCGCACACCCCGGTCAGCTCAAACATTGCATGACCGAATGGCAGGGACCGGTGCTTCCGGTAGCCCTGTTGTATCCCCATGGCATCCTGCCCCGGCGCAGCCGGATGTTTGTCCAGCACCTGCGGGCTTCCGTTCCATCGGAATGGCGGCTGGCGGCCGGCCCATCCCGTGCCGTTCCGGAATCCGGTACATATCATTCCGCGCAATGAAAAACGCCTTTGTGCTAACGTTCGCCGCAAATGATACAGATTCGCATTCGCGATAAGTCTGGTTTGCGTCGTACACAAAGGAGAGTTTTATGCGCTGTTCCGTCCGCCTGCTGGCGTCCGCGGTTGCCCTGGCAACCTGGGGCACGCCGGTTATGGCCCAATCCTCACCGCTGGAAATGGGCGAAATCGTCGTCACCGCTTCTGGCTTTGAGCAGAACATTTCCGATGCCCCCGCCAGTATCTCGGTCATTCCGGGTGAAGAGCTGCGCAAGCGCTCCTACACCGACATCACCGATGCGGTGCGCAATATTCCGGGGGTTTTTGTGAACGGTGGCGGTAACGCCCAGGACATTACCATCCGCGGCATGACCGAAGGCTATACCCTCTACCTGGTGGACGGCCGCCCGGTGTCGGCGGGGCGGAATATCAACACCAACGGTCAGGACGGCGGCAAACAGATTGCGCTGCCACCGGTGTCGGCGATCGAGCGGATTGAGGTCATTCGCGGGCCCATGTCGTCGCTTTACGGTTCAGAGGCCATGGGTGGTGTCATCAACATCATCACTAAAAAGGCCACCGAGGAGTGGACCGGTTCCATCACCACCGAGTACACCAGGTCACTCAGTGATCTCAACGAGGACGCCCACCTGGTCAGCCTGTATACCAGCGGCGGCCTGATTCCCGGCCTGTTGGGCCTGCAGCTGAACGGGTCGTGGCAGGGCACTGACGAAAGCCACCACATAGGCGGCAGCGATAACGCCGAAAGTACGCCGGACAGCGACCGTCGACAGGGCGGCGCCAAACTGGTATTCACGCCGGACAGCAATAACGAGATCGAGCTGGGCTATAACCGGGCCGAACTGGAGTTCACCCATACGCCCGGGGTGAGCATCGCGGAGTTCGACAGCCGGGGTAACCCGACCCAGGCCAGTACCTATGAATACCAGAAGGACGTCTTTGTGCTGGGTCACAAGGGTACCTACGGCAATCTCACCCTCGACAGCTACCTGCAGCGGGACGAGTCCGAGCGGGTGCAGGATCTGGAAAAGCACGAGGAAATTACCACGTTCAATACCCAGGGCACCTGGCTGGCGGGACGGCATATTGTCACCTTCGGCGGCCAGTATAAGTACGAAGACCTGACCGATGAAACCAACGGGCTGCTGGGCACCGGCATCGCCACTGCAACCCGCAGTGTGGACCGATGGATCGCCGCCCTGTTCGCCGAAGTGGAATGGAGCGTACTGGACGATCTCAGCGTGACCACCGGCATCCGTTACAACGATGACGAACTCTTCGGCGGCCACTGGACGCCCCGCATTTACGCCAACTACCGCATGACGCCAGAAGTGACCCTGAAAGGTGGCGTTTCCACCGGTTACAAACAACCCAGCCTGCCAGAAGCGACAGAGGGCTTCGGGCGCGGCACCGGTGGTGGTGGCTCGCCGGCGCCTCACGCCCGGGCTCTGATCATCGGGAACGAAGACCTGGAGCCGGAAACCAGTGTCAGCTATGAAGCCGGGTTTGTGTTCAATAGCCTGGCTGCGGATCTGGACATCAGCGCCATGGCGTTCTACACCGAGTTCAAGGACAAGATTGCGGAAGACCGCTTCTGTAACCCCGGCGGTGATCGTGATGACCCGTCTACCTGGCAGTGTGCCTACGAAGGCAACAACTACCTGTTCCTCAGCACCCGCGACAATATCGACGAAGCCGCCATGCAGGGGGTTGAGCTGTCACTGGACTATGGCATCACACCGGCGTTAACGTTCAGCTCCAGCTACACCTATACCGACTCGGAGCAGAAGTCCGGTGACTTCAGGGGCGAGCCACTGAACAAGATTCCCCGGCATATGGCCAACGCCGGGCTGGACTGGCAGTCGACCGAGCGCCTGAACCTCTGGCTGCAGGCGAACTATCGCGGTAAGACAACGGACTATCTAAGCCGGACCAGCATGGCGGACGGCACTCCGGACTACACGTTTGTCGATCTGGGCATGGTCTACGCACTGAACGACAATGCCCGCGTAAAAGCAGGGCTATACAACCTGGCGGATAAAGAAGTCACCAACGATACCTACGGCGTCGTGCTTGACGGCCGTCGTCTCAATGTCGGCCTGACCGTCGACTTCTGATCACAACCCATGGAACTGGAGAGCATTACGATGAACATGAAATCCCTGGCAGCGGCCGCCCTTGGCAGCGCCATTCTCGCCGGCTGCGCCACCTTCAGTCAGGATCCGGTCGGTCCGGAGGTGATCAGCTTCGACCATGGCGCGACGGACACCCTGGTTGCCCTGGGCCTGGAAAGTAAAATTGTAGCGATACCCCAGACCGGCCTGCCGGATTATCTCAAGGGGCTGGCCCCGGACCGCCCGGATGCCGGTAACCTGAAAACTCCGGACCTGGATACCGTGCGGGAACTGGCGCCGGACATGGTGCTGGTTACCGGTCGTCAGAGTGAGAGTCTGGATGACCTGCAGGCCATTACCCAGGTACAGGATGTCTCGCTGCTGGGCGATGACTATCGCCAGGCGGTGCAGATTCGTGTGCTGGGGCTCGCGACCCTGTACGGCCAGCTGGAGGAGGGCAAGAAGGCGCTGGACGACCTGTGGACATTTGTCGATGAACAGCGTGATGCCCTGGCGGGCAGCGAGCCGGTCGCCGTGGTCACCCACAACCAGGGCAGGTTCTCGTTGCGGGACGAGCCGGTGGTGTTCCAGCTGCTGGGCCTGAAGCCGGCGGATGTGCCGGCAGGGGTCGAGAGCGTCACCCGCGGCACCCGGGTATTCACCCCGGTAACGCCGCAGGATATTGCCACTATGGCACCGGCCCACCTGTTTGTGGTCGATCGCAGCGCTGCCATCGGTGATGAGCCGCTGGATGCGGAGCAACTGAGCCGCGATCTGGCGG
>CAYMQO010000028.1:7871-12317 GCA_964392405.1 uncultured Marinobacter sp. | reverse complement strand
AGGGTACGGCCGATCAGTTCCTGGAAGAACAGCTGGCGCCGGAAGCCCTCGCCGATGCGTGTGAAAAAGCCCAGCATCCGATGGAGCTGCGGATGCATCCGGGTTACGACCACAGCTATTTCTTTATCGCATCGTTTATTGACGATCACCTGGACCACCACGGACAGGCGCTGGGACTAAAGAGCGGTGGTACGGTCCGCTAAGCCACCGGCTGTCTCGCCAACCTGCCGGGCTCCGGAGCGAGCCCGGTACCTCCCCGCTTTCTAGGCCGGGTAGTCCCACAGGGCCAGTACGTCCATGGGTGGCAGGATATCCACCACCTCGACGGCGCGAATGTTGAACTCCAGCAAGTCGGTGTCCCGGTAGAAGCCTTTGGGGTACGGACGTCCTTTCGGATCGGTAAGGGCCTTCACTCGATGACCATGGTGAGCCACCGGTCGATGGGTAACTATGGCAATCTCATTATTGGCGAGCCGTACCAGCGCACCAGGGGGATAGGGGGTGAGCGCGCTCAGTAGCGCCTGGAACAGTTTCGGACGGGTGCTGTCTTTGGCGGCGTCTGCGATTAACTTCTGCGCCTGGGTAATACTGCGACGATCCCGGTAACCGCGGCGGGTGATCAGCGCGACATACTGCTCGGATAGCGCCAGGATACTGGCCTCAGGCAGAATCTGGTCACCCTCAAGGCCGTCGGGATAGCCGCGGCCGTCTGAGCGTTCATGATGCTGGCGGACAACGGACAACAGCAGGGGGTTATCAATCCCGGCACTTTGAAGGGCATCCGCCGCCAGTTGGGGATGGCGCCGGATGATTGAGCGTTGCTGGCCGGTGAGTTCATGACTGGACGCGTTCAGGCGATCCAGGATGGGCATCAGCGCGAGGTTGGCCGTCAGCGCCGCGGCCATCAGAATGACCCGGTGGCCAGCGTCGATCTCCGCCTCAATGGCCGTGAAATGGCAGACAACGGCATAAAACAGCGACTGCTCCGCCGCCGTAGGTTCCGTTGAATACAGGTGAACCAGGGCCAGCGTCGGGTCCGGAGCCTGACGGCAGATCTGATCGATCAGTCGGGCCAGGCCCAGCAGTTTCAGGCGCGCCTCAGGATCGTGTCGGGAAATGGCCCGATGGGTACGCTCAAGGGCCTTGAGCAGCGCCCGGTAACTGGTGAAGGGGTTGCGCTGCTGCTCATCAGCCGCGTTTTCCACTTCCTCGTCGGCATTTTCCGCCTGGCGTGGGTAAAACATACCCCGTTTGTAGAGCTGCTCCAGCTGACTCTCGTTCTGAATCACATAGCCCTGCACGAGAAGTACTTCGCCCCGCTCGTTATACACCGGCCAGGGTAGCGGCTTGCCGATAACCAGTACACCGGGCGCTACCCGCAGTAGATGCTGTCCGGCTTCGGGCGCGGGGTTATTCTCCGGCATGACTGATCACTCACGTTCCTGATGACTTCCAAGTGTAACTGTCACCGTTGGTTTGTCATGCCGAACGTGCGCTGCGCCAGGCAGATTTTACGATCTTTGCCCGATCGGCCGGATGGGGTTACCGACGGATCGATGAGACTTATCGATATTTGGTGTTTGGAGTCATTGAGATTAGTCATTACCATTGTCCGCTTTTTGACCACAGGAGTTAGCATGGGAGCGAGGAACGAACGTTTAAGGTGGCAGCTGACAAGCGGTGTGCTGCGGGCCTTACATCTGGAAAGCCTCGCCGTTCGCTATAGCCGCAGGACCGTGATGGCCGGTTTCGGCCTGATCAATGGCAGTATCAGTATTGCGCTGGTGGCTTTTATCGCATTTCTTACCCAGGAAGCGTTCATCTTTCCGTCACTTGGGGCCACCGCATTTATTCTGTTCCATGTGCCGCTGGCGGAGCCGGCTTCACCCCGGAATACCATTTGCGGGCATTTTGTTGGTGCGCTGATGGGGTTGCTGAGTCTCTACCTTTTCGGGCTACAGAACCAGCCGTCTGCTTTTATGGAAGGGGTGAGCGGTGCGCGCATCGGTGCGGCCGCTCTGTCGCTGGGACTGACCGGTTGTCTGATGGTGTTGTTCCGGGTTCCGCATCCGCCTGCAGGGGCGACAGCCCTGATCGTTTCTCTCGGCCTGATGCCGGATCCGGCTCAGTTACCGATCCTGATGGCCGGGGTGCTGATCCTGTTGGCCCATGCTTTTGTGATGAACCGGCTTTCCGGCATTCCATATCCCCTGTGGCGTACCCGTCGTGAACCAGAGCTGGCCCCGGTCATGCCCGAGCCCAGCGACGCTGACGTGTTGCGCTGTCAGCGTTGTGACGAGGGTCTGCCGTCCTCGCCTGCCTGACGTTTCACGCTAAACCGGTGAGGTCCTGGCTGGTGTCCGGGTGTAGAGGAATAAGCGGATACCCAGCAGCAGTGCCGCCGTCGCCAGCCCGGCGGTAATTCCCACCCAGAATCCGGGGGCGCCCATTACCGGCACCAGCGCATCGGTAAACGTCAGCGCATAGCCCAGGGGCATGCCGACACCCCAGAATGAGAGCAGCATGATGAACATGGGAATACGGGTGTCCCTGTAACCCCTCAGGGCACTGATGCAGCTCACCTGGATCACATCCACCAGCTGGAAAACCGCGGCAAACCGGAGCAGCTGAATGGTCACCGCCTGTACCTCTGGATCACTGGTGTAAAGGCGGGCGACGGGTGCTGCGAACAGGAACAGGGACGACGCAAACACCAGTGCGGTCGCCAGTGCCAGAATCAGGGAGCTGCGGGACAGCAGGTGAGCCGTGGCCGGCGTGTTCGCCCCCATCAGAAAGGCGACGCGTAGTGTCAACGCCATGCCGATGCTCAGGGGCAGCATAAACATCAGGGAGGTAACGTTGAGGGCGATCTGGTGACCGGCCACCACAATGGGCCCCAGCGGAGCCAGGAACAGGGCAATCACCGAAAACATGCTCGATTCAACGAAGATGGTAAAGCCGATGGGCAGGCCAATACGGAGAATGTAACGGATATTTTTCGGGTCCGGTTTCACCCACTCGGCAATTAGATGGAAATGCTGAAAGGCCTTGCTTCGGTTGAGGTAGATCACCATGGCCACCGCGGCAACGCCGTTTGAAATCGCGGTAGCCCAGCCACAACCAATGCCGCCCATGGCGGGCAGGCCGAACTTGCCGTAGATCAGCGCCCAGTTAAGGGGCAGGTTGATCAGCGTGCTGAGCAGGGAGAAGGCCATGATGACGCCGGTATGACCAAGCCCGTCGGTCAGGCCCCGGAGCGCCACCATCAGCAGCATGAACGGTATGCCCCAGGCGAAGGCGTGCAGATACCCTTCCGCAATATTCGCCGTCCCGATGTCCAGTTGCAGCAGGTCGAATACCGGCCGTACGTTGGCGATAAGAATAATCATGATGACCGCGCTGACCGCCGCGATGTAGAGGCCCTGCCAGGTGACGGGCATGATCTTCTGTACGGCCCGGGCGCCGTTATAGCCGGAAATGATGGGCTGCAGGGCGCCGAGCACCCCGACGAAGAGCAGAAACAGCGGCATCCAGATACTGCTGCCGATACCTACGCCCGCGAGATCTTCAGCGCTGGCATGGCCGGCCATGATGGTATCAATCACCCCGTTAGCCATCTGTGCAATCTGGGCTATCAGGATGGGGCCGCCCAGAATGCCGAGCGTACGCCATTCCCCCAGAATACGGGATATCAAAGGAGCCCGGATATCCGGGGCCGGCTGGTGGTCCTGGTCGTGCATGAGAGTGAAGTGATCCGGAAGTTCAGGAAAGCCGTCTACTATACACCTTCAGGGCAGGTCATTGGGCCTCGCCCATATCCGTAACGACCGTAATACCGGCGCTGGCGGGCAGTCCCGGTAATTCGTTACCCTGTAGGTTACCCGTCTGTGGCAGGCATCCGGTCTGCCGGCAGTCAGCAGGTTCCACAGTTTCAGGAGGAAGTTTTTGGCCAACCAACCGTCTCTTGCCATCCAGCAACTGGTTTTCGCTGTCTATATGTCCGGGCTGATGTCATTGATCATGTCGGGGGTAATTACCGGTATCAATACCGGGCTCACCGCAGGTTTCTTCCAGCGCTGGATGCCAGCCTGGGCCGTGGCCTGGGCGGTCGCCTGCCCGCTTGTGATCCTGGTGGCTCCCTTTGCCCGACGGGTTACGGATATAACCGTTCGTGGTCTGGCCCGGCTTCGCGGAAAGGGGGAGCAGTGAGACTGGGCATGCTGGCGGGCCTCTGGTTGGTGCTCACCAATGGTGACCCTTCCGGCTGGGGCTATGGGCTGGTGATTGTGCCGCTGGTGTGGCTGATCTCGGGAAAGCTGTTTCCGCCGGGCGAGTACCAGTTGCGGCCCTGGCATCTGCCCCGGTTTGCGGTGTGGTTTCTGGTGCGCTCTCTGGTGGCGGCGCTGGACGTGAGCCGGCGCCTGCTGGCGCGGGTGCCGGCCGTGG
>CAYMQO010000028.1:0-7771 GCA_964392405.1 uncultured Marinobacter sp. | reverse complement strand
CTGGCGTGCTGGTGTCTGACTCTGTGCGGTAACCTGGGCCTGATCGTGGCTGGCGCATCCGGTCGCGCCGACACCGGCCAGCGCTGTTCTTAGAGGTGTCATGATCAAGGCGGGGTTATTGGGGTGGATTCTGGCCCTGCCCCTGGGCCAGGGCATGGGTTACTGGGGAGACGCTGCTGTTCTGGCCGGTGCGATTGCTTCCCTGGGAGGGGCAGCGGCGGGCGTCTGTCAGCGGGAGCCCAAGGCTGTACTGGCCTATTCCAGTATCAGCCAGATGGGGTTGATACTGCTTATGGCAGGCGCGGTACTGGCGAGCACGGAGAGGGCCGAGGCCATACTGCCGGTTATTGGCCTTTATGCTTTGCATCACGGCCTGGCCAAAGGCTCCCTGTTTTTGTCGTCGGCGGTTGATCCGCCGGCCCGACGTTCGACGCGATGGCTCTATTGGGTGCTTGTGGCCTTGCCCGGGTTTTCTCTTGCCGGACTGCCCTGGACCAGCGGCGCCCTTGCCAAACTGGCGATGAAAGAGGCACTGGCGGAGGACCAGGTCCCGCTGGCAACGGCGCCCTGGCTGTCGCCACTGATGACGATTGGGGCGATTGCTACCCTGCTGCTGATCTTGCGCTTCCTCTGGTTGCGATACCGGCAGGCGAAGCCGGGCCGTAACTCCGGCTGGTGTCTGGTTGGCTGGTCACTGGCGCTGGCCGGGTCCGCTGTCCTGTTCTGGCAACTGCCCTGGCAGGCGGGGCATCTGGTCGATGCACCTTTCTGGACGCCAAAGGCCTACCAGATTCCGGCACTGCTGTTTCCCATTGGTCTGGCGCTTGTGATCGGTCTGGCAGCGGCGTGGAAGGTACATCGTGCGCCGTCGGTTCCGAAAGGCGATTTGCTGTCGTTGTGGCCAACGAAAGGAGGGTTTAATGTCAGCGGGCCTGCCAGCGTCTGGCGCCAGTTTTCAACGACAGGCCGGGCAGCGGACTTCCGGACCCGTCTGAACAACAGGACTTTTCGTTTCAGAAGTTCGCTGCCCGCCCTGTCTGCCGCCCTGGAGACACTTCTGCAGAAAAATGGGCGGACGGCACTCGTTATACTGGTATTACTGCTGGTGCTGTCGAATCACCTGCCCTGAAAGACCAAGGGTCACTCCATCAACGCCGCAGATTTCACCAGCGCTACCACGGCAAGGCCTGGCACCAGCCCAAGCTCGTCTGCTGACTGGCGGGTAATCCGCGACAACAGCACCTGACCGTCGGCCAGCCGGCAGTGAACCGTGCACCGATACTCATCGGCCGGTTCTATCCGTTCGATACGCACCGGCATCATATTGCGGATGCTGATGCCTTCCGGCCGGGTCAGGGCCAGGCTGACATCACTGGCGAGGATGCGCAGGCGGTGCAGCCGGGCGTTGGAGCGGAACCGGCCACTCACCTGAAAGTGGACGGCAGGGCGATCGTTACCGCTGCGGGTGACAAACTCCCATTGATGGGCGGTGGTTTCCCGGAGTTCTCCCTCCAGTACCGTCACCGGGCCTTCGTCGTTAAACAGGGGAGAATCCGGACGGGTCAGCGCTTCCCGCAGGGGTTCGATCCTCTCGATGCGCCCCTGTTCCATGAACGCAACGTGGTCCGCCAGTTGTTCCACCTCCCGGGCGGCATGGGTGACCAGCAGCATGGGTACGCCGGTGTTGGCGGTAAGGCCGGCAAGAAACGGCATAATCTCGCTCTTGGCGCTACGATCCAGGGCTGACAGGGGCTCATCCAACAGCAGCAGTTGCGGGCTCGTCAGCAGCGCGCGGCCCAGGGCGAGGCGCTGCCGTTGACCGCCGGAGAGGGTATGGACCGGCTGCTCCATCAGGTCATCAAGCGCCAGCAAGTGGCGGATAGCCTCCGGTTGCAGCCGCCGCTGGCTCGCTGGCGTGCGTCGGTAGCCGTACAACAGGTTGGCCTCCACCGACAGATGGGGCAGCAGGGAGGATTCCTGAAACACCAGTCCCAGCCGTCGCCGATTGACCGGCAGCCGATGGCGCCCGGACTGCCAGGTTTCGCCATTAAAGGAGACGTTCGCACCCCGAAGGGGTTCCAGCCCCGCAATCACCCGTAACAGTGTGGTTTTGCCGCAGCCTGACGGGCCAAACAGTGCGGTGATGCCACTGGTTGGCAGGCTGGTATTCACGTTCAGGGTGAACTGCCCCCGTTGCAGCCGGGCCTGTACCTGAAGCGTCATGGCCGCACCCCGATCATGCGGCGGTTAAAACTGTACAGAGCCACCAGCACGACGAAGGCGAATATCAGCATCCCCAGGGAGAGCCGATGGGCAGCGGCGTAATCCATGGCTTCGGCGTAGTCGTAGATCAGTACCGACAGCACCTGGGTTTCACCGGGAATACTGCCGCCCAGCATCAGGATGACCCCGAATTCCCCGAGGGTGTGGGCGAAGGTGAGGGTGGCCGCCACAATAAAACCGCCCCGGCATAGAGGCAGTATTACCGTGAACAGCCGGTCCAGAGGACCCGCGCCCAGGGAGGCCGCCACTTCTACCGGGCGTGGCCCAAGCTGGCGGAAGGCTTCCACCAGAGGCTGCACCGCGAATGGCAGTGAATAGATAACAGAACCCACCAGGATGCCTTCAAAGGTGAACGCCAGGTGGGGCAGCCCAATGGCTTCGAGAGTCTGACCCACGGGGCCTCTAGGGCCGAGGGTAAGCAGCAGATAAAAGCCCAGCACCGTGGGGGGAAGTACCAGCGGCAGGGCAACAATGGCCTGGACGATGGTTCGTGCCGGCGACTGGCGGTGGGCCAGCCACCAGGCCAGGGGCGTTGCCAGCACCAGCAAAATGATCGTGGTAAGCGCGCAAAGCCGTAAGGTAACCGCAATGGCCTGCCAGTCCTGGGGTGCGAGTTCCGGCATGGGGTCAGGGTTCCGCCGGCGGCTCAAAGCCGTACTGCATCAGAATACTCCGTGCTTCGTCGGAAAGCATAAAGTCGTAAAAGACGCGGGCATCCGGCTCATCCTGGCCCCCTGCGGTAATTACCATCGCCATATCCAGCGGGCGGTGAAGCTCCCGGTCGATCAGCGTAAACGGCCGGTCTGCAAGCTCAGGAGCAAAAGTCAGGGACCAGGCAATCAGGCCCGCGTCCGCTGCGCCGGATTCCACCATGGCGGTGGTCTGACCGATATTTTCTCCATACACCAGTCGCGGCTCTACCTGCTGCCATAGCCCCAGTGCCTTTAGCGCCTCAGCCGCCCGCTGACCATAGGGGGCATGACGGGGCTGCGCAATGGCGATCCGCCGGATCTGATCACTGGCCAGGGCCTCAGGTTGCAAGGGCCCCAGGGCCGGGTCCTTGTGCCACAGTACCAGCCGTCCGCTGGCGTAGTTTACCGGTGGATGGACCGCCGCACCTTCATCCACCAGCCGCTGGGGATAGACGTCATCAGCGGATAGAAATACATCGTAGGGCGCGCCGTTAAGGATCTGGGTAGCCAGTTTGCCGGAAGCGCCGAAGATGACCCGCACCGACGCCTTCGGATGGTGGGCTGTAAAAGCTCGTTCCAGTTCCGGCATTACCAGACGCAGGCTCGACGCCGCGGCCACCGTCAGTGCATGTGCTGGAGAAGCAAGCAAAAATAGGCAACAGAGCAGGGTGATCCGCATAATTGATATATCTCATGTTCAACGCAGTCAGGACGACTTACTTTGGGATCCATATTAATGCCGAAGTCATTCAGCGGCATCCCAAAGCGTCAAGTTTAGGGCGTAACTATTGATTACCGAGTTCGTTATAAGCTGAGCATATTGGACCGTATCCATACGTAAACTAAGGTTATTGCAAACCATCAACGGGAGCCACCGATGACCCCATCGCAATCCGAGAACACCGATGTTCCCGAGCGGAAGCGCTCAGAGCTTCGGCTTTTTATTTTTCTGGTGGTGTTCCTGTTCCCTATCCTGGCAGTTGCTGTGGTAGGGGGCTACGGCTTTATAGTCTGGATGACGCAGATCATTCTTGGACCTCCAGGTCCGCCGGCCTGACCGACAGGAGCATCCTGATGGCGATAGTAGAGTCCCGGCGCGCATTACTCCTCGGTCGAAACCGCCCCCTTGCCATTCAGCGCCGTCCGCCCTGGAGCGGCGAGGACTTTACCGATGCCTGTACCCGCTGCGGCGATTGTATCGCTGCCTGCCCGGAGCAGGTACTTGTCACTGGTGACGGCGGCTATCCGCAGGTCATATTCCGTGGCGAAGGCTGCACTTTCTGTGGTGATTGCGCAGCGGCCTGTCCCGAGCCCGTGTTCGATCTCGGCAGAAAACCTTTTGCCTGGATCGCCTCCGTCGAAGCGCATTGTCTGGCTTTGAGTGGCGTTCACTGTCTAGTCTGTCAGGATGCCTGTGAGCCCCGGGCCATCCGCTTCCAGCCGCTATTGGGGCGTCCCCCCGTACCGGAAATTTCTGAAGATCAGTGTACAGGCTGTTTCGCCTGCGCTGCCGTGTGTCCGCAGGATGCTATTACCCTGCGCCAGCCAATCCCGGAACCGGAGGTCGGGCATGTCTGATCAACTCACGCCGGAAGTGCACATCGTCAGTTTTATCGTGCATTTCCACCCCGCAGAAGCCGGAACTGTTATCCGTGCGCTGGAGAGCATGGAAGGCATTGAGCCGTTAGCCGCAGAGTCGGAGGCGCCGGGTAAGCAGGTAGTGATCTGCGAAGCGCCGGACCAGGGGCATATCCTCGATCACATGGACAGCATTGAGCAGTTGCCGGGGGTCGTCAGCTGCACGCTGGTCTATCACGAAGTGATGAGCGCCCTTGAGGCGGACCAGCAGATGATCACCGAAGTCAAAAGCGTCTGAATCAAAAAAAGTCGCCCCCCCGGGGTGACAGAACAACAGGAAGAGCATGATGAGACTGACCCGACGAGAATTCGCCAAGGCCAACGCAGCCGTGGCTGCTGCGGCCGCTGCCGGGATTGCTGCGCCGTCGCTGGCCAGCAACCTGGTTACCAACCAGGAACTCACCGAACTCAAGTGGAGCAAAGCCCCCTGCCGGTTCTGCGGCACCGGCTGCAGCGTGATGGTGGCAACCCGGGATGGCCGCATCGTTGCTACCCACGGCGACAACCAGTCGGAGGTGAACCGGGGCCTGAACTGCGTCAAGGGCTACTTCCTGTCAAAGATCCTTTATGGCCGCGACCGTCTGACCCGTCCGCTGCTGCGAAAACGAAACGGCGAGTTCCACAAGGACGGGGATTTCGAAGAGGTCAGCTGGGACGAAGCCATGGACATCATGGCGCAGAAGTTCACCCAGGCCATTCAGGAGCATGGCCCGGAAAGCGTGGGCATGTTCGGCTCCGGCCAGTGGACCATCTGGGAAGGCTACGCCGCCAGCAAACTGTTCAAAGGTGGCTTCCGCAGCAATAACATTGACCCTAATGCGAGGCATTGTATGGCCTCGGCCGTAGCGGGCTTTATGCGGACCTTCGGCGCTGACGAGCCCATGGGCGTGTACGACGATATTGAGAGCGCGGATGCGTTTGTGCTGTGGGGCTCCAATATGGCGGAGATGCACCCCATTCTGTGGACCCGGGTCACCGACCGCCGCCTGTCCAACCCTAATGTGGAAGTTGCCGTACTGTCCGTCTACCAGCATCGCAGCTACGACCTGGCGGACCTGACGATGACCATGAAGCCACACGCCGACGTAGCCATCCTGAACTTCATCGCCAACTACATCATCAGCAATGATGCAGTGAATCATGACTTTGTTGGCAAGCACACCAACTTTGTCCGCGGCGCAGCGGACATTGGCTATGGCCTGCGGCCGGAAGACCCCCGGGAGTCTGGCGCGGCGAATGCTGCCAATCCGGACATCTGGGATCCGATAGATTTCGCAACTTTCGCCGAGTTCGTCAAACCCTACACCGCTGAGTATGCCTCGGAGGTTTCCGGTGTACCGGTGGATCGCCTGAACCGGTTGGCGGCGATCTACGCGGACCCGCGAAAGCGGGTAACCAGCTTCTGGACCATGGGCGTGAACCAGCACACCCGGGGCGTCTGGGTTAACAACCTGATTTACAACATCCACTTGCTGACCGGCAAGATCGCCTCGCCGGGTAACAGCCCCTTCTCCCTTACCGGACAGCCATCCGCCTGTGGCACTGCCCGGGAAGTGGGTACCTTCTCCCATCGTTTGCCGGCGGATATGGTTGTTACCAACCCTGAGCACCGGGCCAAGGCTGAAGAGATCTGGAAGCTGCCGGAAGGCACGATTCCCGCCAAGCCCGGCTATCACGCCGTACTGCAAAGCCGCATGCTGAAAGACAGCAAGCTGCGGGTCTACTGGACCCAGGTCACCAACAACATTCAGGCCGGCCCGAACACGCTGCAGGAAACCCTGCCGGGCTGGCGTAATCCGGATACCTTTGTGATCGTGTCGGATATTTATCCGACGGTGTCGGCGCAGGCGGCAGACCTGATTCTGCCGGCTGCGGGCTGGGTCGAGAAGGAGGGCGCCTTTGGTAACGCGGAGCGCCGGACCCAGTTCTGGCATCAGCTGGTGGCCCCGCCGGGGGAAGCCCGGTCCGATCTCTGGCAGACCGTGGAGTTGTCACGGCGGATCCGCGTTGCGGATATCTGGCCCGAGGAGCAACTGGCCAAGGCGCCGGATTTCCGCGACAAGACCCTGTTCGACATCCTGTTCCGTAACGGCAATGTGGATCAGTTCCCCCTGGAACAGGTCAACAGCGAGTACGCCAACCACGAGGCCGAGCACTTCGGGTTCTATATCCAGAAAGGCCTGTTTGAAGAATACGCCCGCTTTGGCCGGGGCAAGGGCAAGGATCTGGCGGACTTTGACACCTATCACCGGGTGCGGGGACTGCGCTGGCCGGTGGTGGATGGCCAGGAAACCCTGTGGCGCTACCGGGAAGGCTCTGATCCATACGTCGCCGAGGGCAGCGGCTACCAGTTCTATGGCACCACCGATAACCGGGCACGGATATTTGCCGTGCCCCATGAGCCGCCGGCGGAATCCCCGGATGACGAATACCCCTTCTGGCTCTGCACCGGGCGGGTACTTGAGCACTGGCATACCGGGTCCATGACCCGTCGGGTACCGGAGTTGCACAAGGCAGTGCCCGACGCGCTGCTGTACATGAACCGGGAGGATGTCCAGGACCGGGGCTGGCGCCGGGGCAGTGAGGTGCGGGTGATCAGTCGCCGTGGGGAAGTCAGGATGCGGGTTGAAACCCGCGGCCGGGTCAGCGTACCCCGAGGCCTGGTCTATGTGCCTTTCTTCGACGCTGGCAAGCTGATCAACAAGGTCACGCTCGATGCCACCGACCCCATTTCAAAACAGACGGACTTCAAGAAGTGCGCGGTGCGTCTGGAACTGGTCCGCCTGGCCTGAGGAGAAGCATCATGAAAACCCTGATACGACGGATTGCGCTCATCGCCCTGGCCGGTCATCTGGTTGGCGCTTCTGCTCAGGATAACGGTCTGGCTGCTTCGGCACCCGATGGCCTGAGAGACGGCGGTACCCTGCACCAGGTGCTGCCGACCCCGGCCATCGCCGGTGACCCGCGAATCGTCCAGCGGGAGATTCGCAACTACCCGGAACAGCCGCCGGTAATCCCCCACGTCATCCGGGATTATCAGATCGACCGGCGCTTCAACAAATGTCTGGATTGCCATAGCCGTGAAGCGGCCCCCGGTGCCGGCGCGCCCATGGTGAGCATTACCCACTTTATGGATCGAAACGATCAGGTGCGGGCAG
>CAYMQO010000027.1:0-12465 GCA_964392405.1 uncultured Marinobacter sp. | reverse complement strand
ACTATCGCTCCCATGAATTACAAGGGTGACGACTCGTTTCGCCATAACAAACCGGGACGCCTTGGCGTCCTGATCACCAATCTGGGCACTCCCGACGCCCCGACCACCAGTTCGCTGCGACGTTACCTGGCGGAATTTCTCCGGGACCCCCGGGTGGTGGAAACGCCACGACTCTTATGGTGGCTGATTCTGCACGGCGTTATCCTGCGCATTCGCCCTGCCCGTTCAGCCCAGGCCTACCGTACCGTTTGGCAGCCGGAAGGCTCTCCCCTGCTTATCCATACGGCGGACCAGTGCGAAGGCATCCGTGCTACGCTGCAGAAAACCTACGGCGATAACGTGGTTGTGGGTTTTGCCATGCGCTACGGCAACCCTTCTATCAGCAGCGTGCTGGATGAAATGGAAGCCCAGGGTGTGCGTCAGTTGCTGGTCCTGCCGTTGTACCCCCAGTATTCCGGGACCACCTCAGCGTCCACCTTTGATGCCGTCGCCAGGGACTTTGCACAACGACGCTGGCTGCCCGATTTCCGCTTCATCAGCCATTACCATGACTTCCCGCCCTATATTGAGGCCATGGCGGCACATATCGAACAGCATTGGGCCAGCCATGGTCGTCATCGTAAGCTGATTCTCTCGTACCACGGCATTCCGAAAAGTTATCTGCTTAAGGGCGACCCCTACTTCTGTGAATGCCACAAGACATCGCGCCTGCTGGCTGAGCGCCTCGGCCTGGCAGATGACGAATACATCACCACCTTCCAGTCCCGGTTTGGCCGCGAAGAGTGGCTCAAGCCCTATACCGACGCCACCATGAAAGCGCTCCCCGGACAGGGCGTCGAGTCTGTCGATGTATTCTGTCCTGGTTTTTCAGCCGACTGTCTGGAAACCATTGAGGAAATCAACGAAGAAAACCGCGAATACTTCATGGAATCCGGCGGTAAGGCCTTTGCTTATATTCCTGCCCTGAACGCCACCGATGGCCATATCAGCGCACTGGTAGCACTGATTGAGCAGCACCTGCAGGGCTGGCACATTCCGGCGAATACCCCCGAGACACTTCAGGCTCGCCAATCCCGGGCTGAAACAGTGCAGCAGGAGCTGGGATGGTAGACTGAAACAGTCTGCCATCAGTAAAAGGGATTGGAATGAAGCTTAACTGTGATCTCGGGGAGAGTTTCGGCCCATGGACCATGGGCCAGGACGAAGCCGTCATGCCGTTCATTGATATGGCCAATATTGCCTGCGGCTTCCATGCCTCGGACCCGGCCATTATGGCCAATACCGTGGCGCTGGCGGTGCAATATGGCGTTGCCATTGGCGCCCACCCGTCCTATCAGGATCTGGTTGGCTTCGGCAGACGCTCCATCGTCCATTCACCGACCGAACTACGCAGCCTGCTCTGGTATCAGACCGGGGCCCTTGAGGGCATATGTCGGGCCCTTCAAACGGAAGTCTCCTACGTAAAGCCTCATGGCGCGCTATACAACGACATGATGAGAGACCCCGCCATTCTGCAGGTCGTTATGGAAGCGGTGGCCGGCTATCGGGATGGCCTGCCACTGATGATCCCGGCAACGCCGGACATCAAGCAGCACCGGGAGATGGCCCGTCGCACCGGCGTACCGGTGATTCCTGAAGCCTTTGCGGATCGCGCCTACGACGACGATGGCCTGCTCGTGCCCCGCACGGAACGGGGCGCCGTCTACGAAGAGCCGGATCTGATTGTTCAGCAGGCCCTGTCCCTGATTCAGCAAGGCGGCGTCTACAGCATCTCCGGCAAATGGCTTCCTCTACCCGCAGAGACCCTCTGCGTGCATGGCGACAATACCTGTGCGCTGGAAGCGACCCGTGCTATTCGTGCTGCTATTACTGAGCAGCAGACCCGGTAACTGACGATGACCGGGCAGCCGTGTCCCAGAATCATACCGACAGCCGAAGACGCAGTTCTGGTCGAGTTCAGCCAACAAATCGACCCGAACAACACCACGTTGATCAGCGCCTGGTGTAGCCATATTCGCCAACGGCTGAAATTCTGCCTGACGGATGTCGTGCCCTCCTACGGATCCGTCACCGTCTATTACAACCCGGATCTTGTAGATTTTCGCTTTGTTATTCATGAGTTACAGTATATTTCTAACCATCAGCCTGAGCCTGCCAGCAGCGCCCGGCGCGTGATAGAGCTTCCCGTGTGGTATCACCCCACGGTCGGTCCGGACCTGCAGGCAATGGCCGCTGCCCGCAACCTGACTCCGGAGCAGATTGCAGATCTCCACAGCCAGACCTCGTACCAGGTGTACGCCCTTGGCTTTAGCCCTGGCTTTGCCTTTATGGGTCTGGTTGACTCCGCCATCGCCACGCCCAGGCTCAAGCGGCCGCGGTTGAGGGTGGCCGCGGGCAGCGTTGGCATTGCGGACCAGCAGACAGCCGTGTATCCGTCCGTCAGTCCGGGCGGCTGGCAGCTTATCGGTCGCTGCTCAACCCCCCTGTTCAATGAGGAGACTCTGTCCCTGCTCCAGGTAGGCGACACCATTCGCTTCCGTGCCGTCGACCATAAGGAGTTCGTGGCGCTCGGGGGCGACGACACCCCATTCGATGAAGCGGTGGCTTCTCCATGACCGGTCTCCATGTGCTTAATCCCGGGCCGCGCACCACCGTCCAGGACGGGGGCCGGACCGGATATCAGCATCATGGCCTGGCGGCAGGCAGTGCGGCGGACCTCCGCGCCTGGCGCTGGGCAAACCACATGCTGGACAATCCGGTAAATGCTGCGTGCCTGGAAATCACCCTGGGTGGTTTCACCGCTACAGCCGAGGGCACCATGCTGATGGCGATAACCGGAGCCGCCGACCCGGCCCGCCTGAATGGGCGGCCGCTGCCTGGCTGGAGTGTATTCCTGATGCAGGGGGGAGACCGGCTGGAAATCCCAGTGGCAAGCTCAGGGCTGCTGACCTATCTGGCAGTCGTGGGAGGATGGCAAACCCGATGCTTTCTCGGCAGCCGCTCCGCCGTCGTTCGAGAACAGCTAACCGGCCTGGGCGCCATTAAAACCGATGACCGGATTCCGGCCTTACCAGCTGAAGAGCCTTATGCAAACGACCTGCGACTGCGCCGGCGACTACCGACATCCCACCAGCCCCAGCCTGGTGAAGTACGATTAAAACTCGTACCGGGGCCCGATCAACATCTGTTTTCCAGGGCGGATCTCGCCCGGCTGGTTCAGAGCCCTTACCAGGTTACTGCTGACTCCGATCGAATGGGTTACCGTCTCGACGGCACACCGCTGCTGTCTCCGGGCGGCGTGACCTCCCGCGGCGTCAATTGCGGCACTGTTCAGATTCCCGGTGATGGTAAGCCGATGGTTCTTTTAAATGACCGTCAGACAATGGGTGGCTACCCGGTTATCGGGACCGTGCCGAGGCTCGACTGCAGCCGGCTCGCCCAATGCCGTCCCGGCGAACGCGTATGGTTCTGCTGGTCCGACGTGGCGGAATGTCAGGGTGAGCGCATGATCTTTGAGGAGCAGATGCGAACCCTCGAATGGAACCCGGAGGGCAAGCTGACCCGTCACGGCGTGCTCGTTAACTGATCGGCTCTCGCTGAAAAACCGGAACACTAGCATGAGCTTCCTGCGTCAGAAGGCGTTGACAGAGCATCACATTCCGGTATCATGCACACCGCTGTCGCAATGGCGGCAACAATATGGATTAACGGTGGGCTGGCAGAGTGGCTGAATGCAGCGGTCTTGAAAACCGCCGACGGTTTGTAGCCGTCCCGGGGTTCGAATCCCTGGCCCACCGCCATTTTTCTCTTCTTTCCTGAACAACTTCCCCTGATTTTCATCAGCCTGGCTATCGCGCTGGCGCGGGATTACGCAGCCTATTGCCAATCCAGTACCTGCTGAAGCTCCGCAAGAAACGGCCGAACCGCCTCACGGTCCTGTTCCGGCACCGCCATCGCTACCTGGATTCGTTCCCTGCTGGCGGCCAGCATGGCCAGTACGCGGGTCTGCTGATCGGGTGAAAAGTAGGTGTTTGCATGGACGCTGGCTTCTATCCGGTCCAGCTCCTGCAGCAGCTGCGCCCCGGACTCTCCCAGTTGCAGGTTCATCAGCGCCAGCAGAATCCGGTCCCCGGTCTGCGTCCATTCGGTAAGCGCGGAAAACCCATGATCCTGCACAATCTCGCTGGACCGGGTCTGGATGGCACTGTCCTTTTCCACTTCCCCGCTCCGAAACGCAACCAGGATGTCCGAAACCATCATGGTACCCGGGACACTGCCCGCAAGTTCCCGGGCTTGCCGCCCTTCCGCCAGAGCTTCCTGGAACGACGCCTCCGCCTGCAGGGCGCTCATGGATGCCATAAAGCTGCTTATCTGCGAGTGGGATAGCGCGTCGCCCCTAGCCAGCAGCGGAAGCGTAAGGAACAGGATGAGCAAACAACCGGTTCTTCCTGAAAACATGGAATTTTTCCTTAACAGGTCGAGTATAGAAGCAGGATCGGCGTCAACAGCAAGACTGCCCCAGAAGCCGGCTGCCGGCAATGGCATGAGCGGCAATACCCGGGCGGCTTACGGTGCTCTGGCTACGATACGGGCGTACCCGGATATCTTAACGTTACCGTTGTGCGCGCTTTTCTTGCCTTATTATCAATGTTTTGCCAGTCTAAAAAGGCGTTAATCAAAACAAATGCCGCGGCTGGGTTCGGGTTCCTCGCGCCCGACCCTCAGGCCCGATTACATAACAAAAAAGCCGGTCAGACCCCAGCCGTGCCTCTTTAGGACGATGGAGAAACAAGGCATGAATATCAGCACAACGATACGGACACTCACCGGCGCGACCACGCTCACCCTGGCGGCCGCCATCGGGGCGGCCAGTGTCGCCAACGCGGCCACCTGGCGATACGCCCACGAAGAGTATGACGGCGACGTTCAGGATGTGTACGCCGAATACTTCAAGGAATATGTGGAGGAGAATTCTGACCATCAGATCCAGATCTTCGAATTCGGCCAGTTGGGAGAATCAGATGACATCATGGAGCAAACCCAGAATGGCATCCTCCAGTTTGTAAACCAGTCACCGGGTTTCACCGGCGCGCTGATTCCTGAAGCCCAGATCTTCTTTATTCCCTACCTGCTGCCCACCGACATGGACACCGTTGTGGAGTTCTTCCGGGAAAGCGAAGCCATCAACGAGATGTTTCCCGAGCTTTATGCTGAAAAAGGCCTGGAACTGCTGAGGATGTACCCGGAAGGGGAAATGGTCATTACCCTGGACGAACAGGTGTCGACCCCGGAAGATCTTCGCAACAAGAAGATCCGGGTTATGACCAACCCGCTACTGTCCGCCACCTACGAAGCCTTTGGCGCGACGCCAACACCCCTGCCCTGGGGTGAAGTCTATGGTGCCCTGCAGACCAACATGATCAACGGTCAGGAGAACCCGATCTTCTGGATCGAGTCCGGTGGCCTGTATGAAGTCTCTCCCAACCTGCTGTTCACGGGTCACGGCTGGTTCACCACGGCAATCATGGCCAACCAGGATTTCTTTGACGGGCTCTCCGATGAAGACCAGAAACTGGTGAGGGAAGCCGCCGACTACGCGTTCGAGAAGATCATTGTCCACATTGACGGTCTGGCGGATGAGTCCCTTGCCAAGATCGAGGAAGCGTCTGATGAAGTAACCGTGACGCGTCTTGACGAAGAGCAGATCCAGGCGTTCCGGGATCGTGCACCTCAGGTCGAGACGCGCTTTATCGAGATGACGGGCGATCGTGGCGAAAAGCTGCTTGAGCAGTTCAAGCAGGACCTGGAAGCCGTCCAGGGCGAATAACCACAAGCAAGACAGGCCCCGGGCGTATCCCGGGGCTTGTGAACACCACTACTCGACTCATCGGAGCTCTCCCGTCATGTCCCGCTCTGCCACCGAATCGGATGAATCCGAAGGTTATAAGTCAGGGCTGCCCGGCCCTCTTGGCGTTATTGATCTGTTCATTGCCCGGATCGAAGCCATCATACTGGCCGCTGGCGTGCTGCTTATGGCACTCAACACCTGCACCAATGTTATCGCCCGCTTCGTATTTGGTCAGGGGCTGTTCTTTTCCGGCGAAATCAATCGCATACTGATCATTCTTATTACCTTCGCGGGGCTCGGCTATGCCGCACGCCACGGGCGCCATATCCGGATGTCGGCCATCTACGACATGCTGCCGACCATGGCCCGCAAGGCACTGATGATCGGCATCGCCCTCGTAACCGCCGCGTTCATGTTTTTCCTCTGCTATTACGCGGTGGAGTACATTCAGTCACTCTACAGCCGGGGCCGGGTCCTTCCCGCTCTGAGCCTGCCCATCTGGATTATCTACCTCTGGGTTCCCATCGGTTTTGCGGTCACCGGCATCCAGTATGTGTTGACGGCAGTTAAAAACCTGACGGCAAAAGATGTCTATCTGTCCACGACCGTGCCGGATGGCTACGAAGAAACCGATACCCAGCTCTGACAAAAGTCGCCAGAGAAAGAAGAAAAGGAAATATAAATGGCAACTTTATTAGTAACGATCATGATCGTGCTGCTCCTGCTGGGCTTCCCGATGATGATCCCTCTCCTGGCCGCCGCAATTGTCGGGTTCTACGAGATGTTCAATGGCTTTGGCCAGATGACCACACTCATCCAGCAAATGATGGGCGGCATACGGCCGGCGTCGCTCATTGCCGTACCCATGTTTATCCTGGCTGCCGATATCATGACCCGGGGCCAGTCCGCCGATCGACTGATTGCCATGGTCATGTCGTTTATCGGCCATATCAAAGGCGGCCTTGCCATCAGCACCGCGACCTCGTGCACCCTGTTCGGCGCGGTGTCGGGCTCCACCCAGGCGACGGTGGTCGCGGTTGGCTCGCCGCTGCGGCCCAAGATGCTGAAAGCCGGCTATTCGGACTCGTTCACCCTCGCCCTGATCATCAACGCCAGCGACATCGCGTTTTTAATTCCGCCCAGTATCGGCATGATCATTTACGGGGTTATCTCCGAAACATCCATTGCGGAGCTTTTTATCGCCGGCATTGGGCCTGGCCTCCTGATTCTGGTTCTGTTTTCCCTGTACTGCCTGTTCTACGCCTGGCGCAACAAGGTTCCTACCGAAGAAAAGGCAAGTTGGGGCGCGCGCCTGACCTCCGTAAAGGAAGCCCTGTGGCCGCTGTTTTTTCCGGTCATTATCGTTGGTGGTATCTACGGCGGTATCTTCAGCCCAACCGAAGCGGCAGCCGTCTGTGTTCTCTATGCACTGCTGCTGGAGTTTGTGATCTTCCGTTCCCTCAAAACCATTGATATCTACCGTATCGCCAAGTCCACCGGGCTGATAACCGCAGTGGTGTTTATCCTGGTTGCTGCCGGTAATGGTTTCTCATTCATCATTTCATTCGCCCAGATTCCCCAAGCGATACTGGAGTCGGTTGGCGTCAATGACGCAGGCCCGGTCGGGGTGCTGGTGGCCATCTCTATTGCCTTCTTCATCGCCTGTATGTTCGTTGATCCCATAGTCGTGATTCTGGTGCTGACGCCCATCTTTGCCCCTGCCATCCAGGCGACGGGGCTCGACCCGGTGCTGGTCGGTGTGCTGATTACCCTGCAGGTGGCTATCGGGTCAGCGACGCCGCCATTCGGCTGCGACATTTTCACGGCTATTGCAATCTTCAAGCGTCCCTACTGGGAGGTGATCCGGGGTACGCCGCCGTTTTTCATCCTGCTGATCCTGTCGGCCGCACTGATTATCATGTTCCCGCAGATCGCGCTGTTCCTGCGGGACCTGGCGTTTCGATGACAGGAAAGGCACCGGGCGCCATATGGTGAGAGTCACTATTGATTTTTTGCCCGGCTGCCCCCAAATTCAAGAAGAATTGAGCTGGATGCGTTCAGGAAATTGTTTGAATTCCTGAACTTTAACGATTGAATCCTGCTGGCTGTCCATTATCATGGACACTAAGGTGTAAGGGTTCCGCCCCGGGACCGCTAACCGATAAGCAATTATTACGGAGACACACATGGATAACAGGCGTTTTAACGTCAACCAGAACCAGGGTACTTATGCGGCCACCCAGGCCGGAGCAGGAACCGGCATCAATGCGGATGCCATGCGAGTGCTCAAGAATACCTATATGCTACTGGCAATGACGCTTGTGTTCAGCGCAGTCACCGCAGGCATCGCCATGGCCATGGGCCTTGGGCACGGGGTCGGCATGATCTGTTCGCTGGTCGCACTGGGGCTGATCTGGTTCGTACTACCCCGCACCGCCAACAGCCCTGCTGGTATCGGCGTCGTGTTTGCGTTTACCGGTCTGCTCGGCCTTTCATTGGGACCACTTCTTAACCACTACCTGGCCCTTTCCAACGGCGGCGCCGTTGTTATGCAGGCGCTGGGCGGAACGGCCATCGTGTTCTTTGCACTGTCTGGCTATGTGCTGACCACGAAGAAAGACTTCTCGTTCATACGCAGCTTCCTGGTTGCCGGGCTGGTTGTCGTACTGGTCGCCATGCTGGGCTCTATTGTTGCGTCCATGTTCGGGGTTGACGTGAGCATGCTGAGCCTTGGCCTGAGCGCTGCAATCGTGCTGCTGATGTCAGGTTTCATCCTGTTCGATACCAGCCGTATCGTACACGGCGGTGAGACCAACTATGTGATGGCCACGGTCGGTCTGTACCTCAGCATCTACAACCTGTTCGTTTCTCTGCTGCACATCATCGGTGCGTTCAGCAACGACTAAGGTCAGATATAAGGTAACGGGTGCTCTGAACCCGACCTGAAGAAGCCCCGCCCTGCGGGGCTTTTTACTTCACAGACTCTTCGTTTCACTTTGCTGGTTCCCGTGTTATGCCCGACAAGCCAGAATACAGCCTGATTATTACCGGCGCCCCGTACGTGAGCCAAGCCCCGGCGACCGCTTACGATTTCTGTCGTACGCTGCTGGACACCGGCCATACCATCAGGTTGGTATTCCTCTACGGCGATGGCGTCCATCTGGCCTCTGCACTGAATACACCACCGTCCGACGAGCCAGACTGGACTGAGCGCTGGCAGATGCTGTCCCGCGAGAATGGTCTCACCCCTGTTGTATGCATCGCCTCGGCCTTGCGGCGCGGCCTCCTGAACGAACAGGAAGCCCGGCGCTATGAAAAACCTGCTGCCAACCTCGTGGGCGGTTTTGATATTGCCGGGCTGGGCGAATGGGTGGAAGCCGTAACCCGGTCCGACCGGGTGGTTTACTTCCATGGGAGCGCCTGACATGACCGATGTCCACAACGTTGATACCGTCCTCATTGTTATCGACAGGCCGCCTTATGGTGACTGGCATGGGCGTGAAGCGCTGGATATGGCGTTGTCCCTGGCCGCGTTCGATCAGCCGGTGGCCATCCTCTTCCGGGGCGAAGGCGTCCATTGGTTGCGTCCTGGGCAGAATGGCGGGGCTGTGGATCAGAAAACCGTGAGCCGGAACCTGAGTGCCGCACCCTTGTTTGGAGTGGAGACTCTCTACGCCGATCAGTCCGCCCTTAACCGCATCGGGCTGGAGCAAACTGAGCCCGACGTTGTGACGGTTGTTGCCGACCAGCACTTCTACCGACGCTTCTGTGAGGTGGTGCAGTTATGAGCCAGACAATGTCCGAAACGCGCAACCCCAGCCTTCATCTGCTCAACAAGGCGCCCTCTCACCCCCGTTTTCGGAGCTGTCTCGATGCCATGGCCCCCGGCGATCAGTTACTGTTGCTCGAAAATGCGGTGATTGCGCTGGCAGACGAAACTCTCGTACTGCCACCGGGCACCATGGCCCTTGCCCAGGACTGTGAAGCCCGGGGCTTATCAGACAAGGTGGCGGCATCCCTCTTGGTGGACATGCCGGGTATGGTCAAGCTCACTGATCGGTTTCCGAACATCATCAGCTGGTAAGACGGTATAAGGGGAACGTGATGTCTCTTCCCGTACGTAATAACGAAGGGTTTCTGGAAGACCCCTGGCAGTGGAATGAAGCCGTCGCGGCTGTGATCGCCGCAGAATCCAATATTGAGCTTATGGCGAGCCATTGGGAAATCATTGGCTTACTGAGAGATTTCTACAAAGAACACGAAGTGTCACCGCCTTCCAATCGTTTATTCGTCAAAGCGGTGAAAGAGTTACTGGGAGAAGAGAAAGGAAACAGCATCTACCTGATGCAATTGTTTCCCGGCACACCGGCAAAAACCGCCTGCCGAATCGCCGGATTACCCCGGCCCACCAACTGCCTGTAAAACAGGGACCCGGACCAGGAGGACGGCGCGCTATTACAAACGTCAGCCCGCCATCCTCATCGGATTACCGGTAGTAAGCGTTTTCGGTGACGGAGTGGTCGGTAACGTCCCGCACGGCCGTAATTTCCGGCACTCGCTCTTTCAGGGTGCGCTCGACGCCCTGTTTGAGCGTCAGGCTCACCGCACTACATCCCTGGCAGCCGCCGCCAAAGCGGAGTACCGCGACGGATTCGTCAACAATATCTACGAGCTGAACATCGCCACCATGGGACGCCAGCCCGGGATTGATCTCTGACGCCAGCACGTACTTCACCCGATCCGGCAGAGGGGCGTCATCATCAACCATGGGAACTTTAGCGTTCGGTGCCTTGATGGTGAGCTGGCCGCCCATCTGATCCTTGGCGTAGTCCACATAGGCTTCTTCAAGAAACGGCACAGAACTCTGGTCGAGGTACAGAGTGAACTTGCCGAGATCCAGTTGCTCGTCGGTAGGCACGATCTCGTTCGGCGGACAGTAAGCCAGGCAGGTTTCCGCGTGTTTGGTGCCGGGTTGCGTAACGAAGATCCGCACGCCCATGCCTTCCACGTCCTGCTTGCTGATCAATTCAGCCAGATAGTCTCTTGCGGAGTCGGTAACAGTCACCAATGCCATGTCGTTAACCTGTCAGAAAATGTAGATATATTTTAACGGAATTCGCCGGAACCCGAAAGACCAACTAAAATAGTCGGTCATTATGCCGGCCATAGGTCAGACCTGTTTCCGCGACTCCCGGGCTTGACCTATGTCAGTGCTGGCGGGACGCGTCAGATCAACTCTGTTATCATGCGCGGCCCGCAATTGTACATTCATTAATTCCGGAAAACGCTTACCATGACTGATCGCGCAACACGACTCGCCCAGCTGCACCAGGTGCTCAAGGAACGTATTGTAGTCCTCGACGGCGCCATGGGCACCATGATCCAGAACGAGAAACTGGACGAAGCGGCGTTTCGGGGAGAGCGATTCAAGGATTTCCACCGGGATCTCAAGGGCAACAATGACCTGTTGTGTCTGACCCAGCCGGACCTGCTCAAACGCATCCATTGGGAATACCTGGAAGCCGGCGCCGACATTATTGAGACCAACACCTTTAACTCCACCCGCCTGTCGCAATCGGATTATGGGCTGGAAGACCTGGTGCCCGAGATAAACCGGGAGTCTGCACGTCTGGCCCGTGCCGTGGCCGATGAGTTTACTGCCCGCAACCCGGAGCGGCCCCGGTTTGTGGCCGGTGCCATCGGCCCGACCTCCCGCACCGCTTCCCTGTCCCCGGACGTTAACAACCCGGGCTTCCGGAACGTGGATTTCCAGACGCTGGTGGACAACTACTATGAGGCCACTCAACACCTGGTCGAGGGCGGCTGTGACCTGCTGCTGATCGAGACGATCTTTGACACCCTGAACGCCAAGGCCGCCATCTACGCGGTTCAGCAGTATTTTGAAGACAGCGGTGTCGAGCTGCCGCTGATGATTTCCGGCACCATTACGGATAACTCTGGCCGTACCCTCTCGGGCCAGACCACCGAAGCCTTCTGGAACTCCATTGCCCACGCCCGACCGCTCTCGGTAGGGCTGAACTGTGCCCTGGGAGCCGATGCCCTTCGCCCCTATGTTGAGGAGCTGTCCGGCAAGGCCGAAACCTACGTCAGTGCTCACCCCAACGCCGGCCTGCCGAATGAGTTTGGTGAATACGATCAGACGGCCCAGGAGATGGCCTCAATCATCGAAGGTTTTGCCCGGGACGGTTTCCTTAACATCATCGGCGGCTGCTGTGGCTCCACCCCGGAACATATCGCTGCCATCGTTGAGGCGGTGTCTAAATATCCGCCCCGCCAGATACCCGAGCGGCCAAAGGTCCTGCGCCTGTCTGGACTGGAGCCCTTTACCGGCGATGAGAACACCCTGTTTATCAACGTGGGGGAACGTACCAACGTCACCGGGTCGAAGCGGTTTCTGCGCCTGATCAAGGAAGAGCAGTACGAAGAAGCCCTCAGCGTTGCCCGGGATCAGGTGGAAAACGGCGCCCAGATCATCGATATCAATATGGATGAAGGCATGCTGGATTCCCAGGAGGTCATGGTGACCTTCCTGAACCTGGTGGCCTCAGAGCCGGATATCTCCCGGGTTCCCATCATGCTCGATTCCTCCCGCTGGG
>CAYMQO010000026.1:4616-12483 GCA_964392405.1 uncultured Marinobacter sp. | reverse complement strand
ACTGGCGATCTGGCTGCGGAAGCGGCTTGAGCGCCGGTGGTAGGAGAACACATGAATAACGCCAGTTCCAACATACCGGATGACATCACCAAAACGGAAAAGGCCGCGATGCAGGTCGCTGACCCGGTCAGCGGGGATCGCCGCGAAGCCGCCTCTCTTGTCGAGGGGAAAACCGTTGGTATTCCGTTCAGCGATAATCCCAAATTCCAGCTTCGCAACGTGGAAGTGTCCTATGGCGACACCCCGGCAATCCGTAACATCAGCCTGGACATTGCCCGCAATGAGGTGATTGCGTTTATCGGGCCGTCCGGCTGCGGTAAATCGACGTTCCTGCGCTGCCTGAACCGGATGAACGACAGTATCGACAGCTGTAGTGTGAGGGGCTCACTGCTGCTGGATGAGGAAGATATCTACGATCCCCGCCGGGATGTGGTCGAGCTCCGCGCCCGGGTCGGTATGGTCTTCCAGAAGCCCAACCCCTTTCCCAAGTCCATCTACGACAATGTGGCCTATGGCCCGCGGATCCATGGGCTTGCCAACCGCAAATCCGATCTGGATGACATTGTGGAAAGCAGTCTGCGCAAGGCGGGTCTGTGGGAAGAGGTCAGGGACCGGCTGGACGCCACCGCCACGGGTATGTCCGGTGGTCAGCAGCAGCGCCTGTGTATTGCCCGTGCCATCGCCGTGAGCCCGGAAGTGATCCTGATGGATGAGCCCTGTTCAGCGCTGGATCCAATTGCTACCGCGAAGGTTGAAGAACTGATTGCAGAGATGTCGGAGAGCTACACCATTGTGATCGTGACCCACTCCATGCAGCAGGCGGCCCGGGTATCTCATCGCACCGCGTACTTTCATCTGGGCTATCTGGTTGAAGTCAACGAAACCAGCCGGGTATTCACCGCGCCGGAGCATGAGCTGACAGAATCCTATATTACGGGCCGTTTCGGCTGATTCGGGGCTTTTTCAGGAGCAGAAAAATGTCGACGGACAAAGAGAATGTGTACGGAAATCATATTTCCAACCAGTTCAATGAGGACCTCTCCCGCCTCAAGAATGACTTTCTCAAGATGGGCGGGTTGGTAGAACAGCAGACGGCCGATGCGGTCAATGCCCTGATTGATGGCGACACTCACGCCGCCGATGAGGTCCGGGCCCGGGACAAGGTCGTGGACCGGATGGAAATGGATCTGGACGAGGAAGCCACCCGGCTGATCGCCCGGCGCCAGCCCGCAGCCCGCGACCTGCGGTTTGTGGTCTCGGTAATCAAGATGGTAGCGGACCTTGAGCGTGTTGGTGATGAAGCCAAGAAGATCGCCAAGTTTGCGCTGAAGCTGGCGGAGGAAGGCCATGCCCCCCGGGGCTATGTTGAAGTGCGGCATATCGCCAGCCACGTGACCGAGATGTTGCACGATGCGCTGGACGCGTTCTCGCGGCTGGACTCCGAGCAGGCCCTGCGCATCATGAAGGCGGACAAGCGGGTCGACGAAGAGTATCAGGCGGCAGCCCGTACCCTGCTGACCTTCATGATGGAAGACACCCGCAATATTTCCCGATGCCTGGCAATCATGTGGGTGCTGCGGGCCCTGGAGCGGGTGGGTGACCATGCCTGTAACATCGCCGAGAACGTGATCTATATGGTGGAAGGGGAGGATGTGCGTCATACGTCCCTGGAGGACGCCGAGCGCATCGTCACCGGAGAATGACAGCGTAAACTTCCTTCACCAATATATCTTCCCGGTATATGCTTATAACAAACTAAGCATGATGCCGGGAAGATCGCCATGTCTGCTACCGTTGGTCAGCCCCTATGAATCTGACCCGCTTTCTGCCAATACTGAACTGGTTACCGCACTATAGCCGTTCAACACTGAGCCACGATCTGCTGGCCGCGGTGATCGTCACCGTGATGCTGATTCCCCAGTCCCTGGCCTATGCGCTGCTGGCAGGTCTGCCTCCTCAGACGGGTTTGTATGCCAGCATCCTCCCTCTCGTACTCTATGCGGTGTTTGGCTCTAGTCGCACGCTGTCAGTTGGCCCTGTGGCGGTGATATCCCTGATGACGGCTGCCGCACTGGGCAACCTGTTCGAACCGGGGTCGGACGAGTATCTGGCTGGCGCCATTCTGCTGGCGGTCATGTCCGGTGGCATACTGATGTTAATGGGCTTTTTCCGGCTGGGGTTCCTCGCCAACTTTCTCAGTCACCCGGTGATCTCCGGCTTTATCACCGCCTCGGGCATTGTCATTATCACAAGCCAGCTGGGCTTTCTGGCGGGGTTGGAGGTGAAGGGCAGTAATCTGCCGGCGCTGTTGGCCGGGCTTTATGATCAGCTGCCAGAGACTCACGGGCCGACGCTGATCATGGGCATTGGCGTACTGTCGTTCCTGGTTTTCGCACGGCTTTGGCTGCAGCCTTTGCTGATACGTCTGGGCCTGCCGTCCACAGCGGCGGGATTGCTTTCCCGAACTGCGCCGATCCTCGCGGTGGTCGCCACCACGCTGGTGACCTGGCTGTTGCGACTGGACCAGAGTGGTGTTGCGGTGGTGGGGGAGGTGCCGGGTGGTCTGCCAGGACTGGTTATGCCGACCATGGATCTGGCCCTGTGGCAGAAGGTGACCATGAGTGCCGCGCTGATCAGCGTGGTTGGCTTTGTGGAATCGGTATCGGTGGGGCAGACTCTGGCGGCCAAGCGCCGGCAGCGCATAGACCCGGATCAGGAACTGGTGGGGCTGGGTGCGGCCAACCTGGCGGCAGGTTTTTCCGGTGGGATGCCAGTGACGGGCGGTTTTTCCCGTTCCATCGTCAATTTCGACGCCGGAGCGGAAACTCCTGCGGCGGGCGTCTACGCCGCCGTGGGCATCGCACTGGCAACCCTACTGCTGACACCGGCCATTGCCATGCTGCCGGTCGTCACCCTGGCTGCCACGATAATTGTCGCGGTTGCCACGCTGATCGATATGCCGGCATTTGTTCGCACCTGGCGGTATTCCCGGCCGGATTTTCTGGCGATGCTGGCGACGGTCGTGCTGACCCTGGTCCATAGCATCGAAGCCGGCATACTGGCAGGCGTCCTGTTATCCGTCTGGCTGTTCCTATACCGGACCAGCCGGCCTCACAGCGCCATCGTGGGCCGGGTTCCGGGTACGGAGCATTTTCGCAATGTGGATCGATATGCGGTGGAAACACGGCCGGACCTGGCCATGCTGCGGGTGGATGAAAGCCTGTATTTCGCCAATGCCCGCTTCCTCGAAGACCGGGTGCTGGAGCTGGTCAGTGACCAACCCGAGCTGAAAGACCTGGTGCTGGTCTGTGCGGCGATAAACCTTATTGATGCGTCAGCGCTGGAGAGTCTGGAAGCCATTAATGACCGGCTGCGGGACGGTGGCGTCCGGCTTCACCTGTCAGAAGTGAAAGGACCGGTAATGGACCGGTTACGACGAACCGCACTGGTGGAAAGCCTGTCGGGGCGGGTCTATCTGACCAGTTATCAGGCCTGGCAGGCGCTGGCGGTGCCCGCCCGGCACCCGTAACAGGAGCCAGGCGGGTGAGTTGCTGCCGCGATCAGATCAGGCCCATGGCATCCATGGCGCGGGCGACCTTGATAAAGCCGGTGATGTTGGCACCCAGTACATAGTTGCCAGGGGCACCGAACTCTTCAGCGGTCTCGAAGGTGCTCTTGTGGATCTCGATCATGATGTCCTCAAGGCGCTTCTCGGTATAGCTGAACGTCCACGAATCACGGCTGGCATTCTGCTGCATTTCCAGCGCACTGGTGGCAACACCACCGGCGTTGGCGGCCTTGCCCGGGCCATAGGCCACCTTCGCGCTCTGAAAGATCTCAACCCCTTCCGGTGTGGTGGGCATGTTGGCGCCTTCGGCAATCGCGATACAGCCGTTTTCAAGCAGCGTTTTGGCGTCCGTACCGTTGAGCTCGTTCTGGGTCGCACAGGGCAGGGCAACGTCACAGGGAACTGACCAGATCTTGCCGTTCTCGACGTAGCGCGCATGCTTGTGCACTTCGGTATAGGCACTGATGCGGCGGCGCTCTACTTCTTTCAGCCGCTTCACGGTAGCCAGGTCAATGCCCTTCTCATCGACCACTATACCGCTGGAGTCAGAACAGGCGATGACCTTGGCGCCCAGCTGATGGGCCTTTTCAATGGCGTAGATCGCTACGTTTCCGGAACCGGAAACCACGACGGTTTTGCCCTCCAGGGAGTCACCCCGGGCCTTGAGCATTTCCTGGGTGAAGAACACGGTGCCGTAACCGGTCGCTTCGGTACGGGCCCGGCTACCGCCCCAGTCCAGGCCCTTGCCAGTCAATACGCCGGACTCATAGCGGTTGGTGATACGCTTGTACTGGCCGAACATGTAGCCGATCTCACGGCCGCCAACACCAATGTCACCCGCCGGCACGTCGGTGTATTCGCCCAGGTGCCGGTACAGTTCGGTCATCAGGCTCTGGCAGAAACGCATGATTTCAGAATCCGATCTGCCTTTGGGGTTAAAGTCGCTGCCGCCCTTGCCACCACCGATGGGCAGGCCGGTCAGGGCGTTCTTGAAGATCTGTTCAAAGCCAAGAAACTTGATGATGCCAAGATACACGGACGGATGGAATCGCATGCCGCCCTTGTAGGGACCCAGCGCACTGTTGAATTCGACACGGAACGCCCGGTTGATATGAATTTCGCCCTTGTCATCCTGCCAGGGAACGCGGAAGATAATCTGGCGCTCTGGTTCACAAATGCGCTGAATAACCTTCTTTTCGGCAAATTCCGGGTACTTCACCAGGACCGGGCCGAGGGTCTCCAGCACCTCGTGAACGGCCTGATGGAACTCGGATTCGCCGGGGTTCCGGTGCAGGACATCCTGATAAATGGGCTCAAGTTTTTCGTCCAGGCGTGCCGCCATAGATCTCTCCTGAATGGTGGAATCGGTGGTGGATAATACTTATGGGAACCCGCTATTGCACCATGATATGGCGGTTTTGGCAATAAATGATTGATTCAAGTCAGTGTTCGCTTTCCCTGTGTCACAGGGTGTGACAGCATTCCGCCAGATTTTTCGATAACCGGAATCATTCACGGGGCCTGAACATGGGCTTGACTGACGACCTTCTGCCTGGCTGGCTCTTATTGCTGACGGCCCTGCTGTTCACCGGTATTCTGGTGCGGGCCGTTCGCGCTACCGACTGGCGGCAGTTCCGCCAGCGACCACGGCTGCAGCACTGCCTGTTCGGGGCAGCGATTGTACTGGGTTTTCTCTGGCAGATGCGGGCCGGGCTGACTCCGGGGCTGAGTATCCATATCTTTGGCATGACAGCCGTCACGCTGATCCTCGGGTGGTCACTGGCGGTGCTGTGTGGGCTGCTGGCGCTGGTGATGGTGGTGATAACCGGCCGTGAGCCGGTGGCGCTGTTTGCGGTGAACGGTCTGGTGACGGTTATGGTGCCGGTGCTGGTCAGCCATGCCATTCTGCGCTGGGAGCGTCAGCGCAACTTCCGGAATTTCTTTGCCTATATTTTCTTTTGCGGCTTCTTCGGCGCCGGCGCTTCCGTGCTGGTGGCTGGTCTCACCATGGTCGGACTGCTGTGGCTGACTAGCGCGTACGACTGGTACCACCTGCAGCATGACTATGTGCGGTATCTGCCCCTCTTTGTACTACCGGAAGGCTTCGTGAATGGCACGGTAGTGACCGGCCTGATGGTCTTTCATCCGGAATTACTGACGACTCTGGATGAACGCCGGTACCGCTAGCGGCGCACGGCCCTGCCACTGCCGGACCCAGTCGAGCACATCGCCCGAGGGCATGGGCCGGGCCAGTCCGAAGCCCTGAATCTGGTCACACCCCAGGGCCGCCAGCAGCTCCGCATGTTGAGCCGTTTCCACGCCCTCCGCCAATACCAGACGATTGAAGCGCTGAGCCATATACACCACGCTTTCGACGATGGCGCGATCGCTGTCGTCCTCAAGCATGCGCATCGTGAAGCTACGATCGATCTTGATGGTATCCACGGGCAGGCTGCGGAAATAACTGAGGGACGAGAATCCGGTCCCGAAATCATCCAGTGCAATCTGGACGCCCAGAGCACGGCACTCGTTCAGTACCTGGCCGGCCCGCTGCGTATCATCCAGTGCGGTAGATTCGAGAATTTCCAGAGTGATCAGGGTCGGATCGGGATGGTCCTGCAGGCAGTCTCGCAGCTCGCGGACAAAGCCCGGTGCCAACAGGTGTGACGCACTGATATTAATGCTGACTCCCAGGAAGAGTCCTTGCCGGAACCATTCCGCCTGCTGAGCCAGTGCCCGTCGCAACACCCAGCCGCCAAAACCCTCTTCCAGGTGACTGCCTTCAACGAAAGGCAGGAACAGGCCCGGCGCCAGCAGACCCCGTTCCGGATGCTGCCAGCGTACCAGCGCTTCGAATCCCACCAGCGCGCCGCTCTGTAACTGGACCTGGGGCTGGTAATACAGTTCGAACTCGTCCTGTCGCAGCGCCCGGGCCAGTTCCGTCAGTTGCTGTCGGCGGCGCTGGAAACTCTGGTCCAGGGACGGGTCAAAGAAATGGTAGTTGTTACATTGCGCAAAAGCAGAACGAATTCATCGCCACCTACGCGAGCCACGGTATCAGCATTGCGAATGGCCAGCCGCAGGCGACTGGCGATGGTGACCAGTGCGCGATCGCCCAGGTTCTGTCCCACCTGGTCATTGACGGTTTTGAAGCCATCCAGGTCGAGGTAGCAGATCGCCAGCGGCTCCTGGGTCTGATCACTATGCTCCATCTCAAGCTGGAGACGGTTGATCATGAGTTGCCGGTTCGGCAGGCCGGTGAGCTCGTCATAGTGCGCCGCCCGCTCCAGGGCCTCGGCATGGTTCTTGAGATCGGTAATATCAGAGAAGCTGGCCACGAAATAATGGACGCCGGGCCGTTCGAGCTGCACCCGGTTGATGGACAGGTGTTCCGGATAGATCTCGCCGTTCTTGCGCTTGTTCCAGATTTCACCCTTCCAGTGGCCGTGTTTCTGCAGCGAACGCCACATGTCCTGATAGAACTCCGGTGACTGCCGGCCCGAGCTGAGCATGCCCGGATCCCGGCCGAGGACTTCTTCCCGTGAGTAGCCGGTAATACTGGTAAAGGCCGGGTTGACGTCAATTATCCGGTTGTCTGCGTCCGAGATCATGATGGCGTCCTGGCTGCGCTCGAAGACGATAGAGGTGACCTTGAGGCGGCGTTCCATGGACTTGCGCCGGGTGATGTCACCCAGCACGATCATAAAGCCACCGCTACCGGGTGCGTCCTCGGCAATTGGGTTGCCGACTGCCCGCAGCCACAGGGTACTGCCGTTCCTGAGGTAGACCGGCAGATCTTCGTCAAACCCCTGGCCTGCATCGAGGGCGCAACAGATGGTGGCAACGGTAGAAGCATCCGGCTCGTTTTCAGAATCGATCAGGAACTCACGGGGGTGGTGACCCAGGACCTCGCTGAGATGAAAGCCCGTCATCTGCTCAAAAGCGGCGTTGATCCACACCACCTGCTGGCAGGCATTGGTGATCAGTACGCCGTTACTGGTCTGACGGGCGACGGCAGTGAGCAGGGCTGTCAGTTGATCGGCAGAATTGGCAGGCAGATCATTCATACATCGGAGCTCGGGCCATAGTGAAGCTGCAGAGAAACACACCGCCTTGTGGTCATTACATCGTTGCTGTGACCGGCAACTGATCGATTATCCTTACCCTGTACGTTCTGAACAATAATATAAACCCTACAGTGGCGAAACGTCGGAATTGCCCGGGTGAACTCTCATTCCCGCCAACGGGAATGTTTGCTGAGTTTGCGCTGCAGGGTGCGCCGGTGCATGTTCAGGGCCC
>CAYMQO010000026.1:0-4516 GCA_964392405.1 uncultured Marinobacter sp. | reverse complement strand
CGGGAATGTTTGCTGAGTTTGCGCTGCAGGGTGCGCCGGTGCATGTTCAGGGCCCGGGCCGTGGCGGATATGTTTCCGTCGTTCTCGGCCAGTACCCGCTGGATGTGTTCCCACTCCAGCTCCTCAACTGATGGGGGCTGGCTCCGCAGGGCCGGTTGTTGCTGGTCCGGCTCAAAGCCCCCAATAATCTGGTCGGCGGTGACCGGCTTGCACAGGTAGTTCACCGCGCCCCGTCGCATGGCCTCCACCGCCGTTGCGATACTTCCATAACCGGTCAGCATCAGCACCTCAAGCCCCGGCTGTGCTGCCAGCAGCTTCGGCAACAACTGAAGACCGCTTTCCCCGGCCAGGTTCAGGTCCAGCACGCAGCGACTGGCCCCCGACCGGGCTAACTGACTGAGTGCGCTCTGCTCATCCCGGGCCTCGACACAGTGAATGCCCCGTCGTGCCAGCGAACGGTTTAATACCGTGGTGAATGTGGTGTCGTCATCCACCAGCAGCCAGGGTGCATCAGCCATGGCTGGGCTCCGGAGCAGCCGCCGGCAGGGCGATGGTCATGGTCGTTCCACGCTGTGGGCCTGTACTGCGAGTCTGTGCGCTCAGATGTCCTCCCAGTCGCTGTATGGTGGCGTTGGACAGAAACAGGCCAACACCCAGGCCCTGCTCGGACGCTACCGGGTGCTTTCCCGGAAGGGTGGCATTGATACCTTCACCATAATCCAGAATGCTCAGGTTTACACTATCCTGGGACGCGGATGTGCTGATTTCAATACCTGCCGGACTGGCTCGCAGGGCGTTGGCGATCAGGTTGAGCACTGCCTGATCCAGGGTTGCATCCACATTCAGGGCGACCTCCGGCGCTGCCGGCCACTGGATAGTTGCGCTGGGCCATAGCAGGGTAGCGGACTCCCGCAGACGACTCAGCCAGTGCTTCAGCGGGATGGTTTCGGTGGCGGCCTCACGGGCCTGCTGTGCTGCGCTGGTCATCGTCTGCAACTGATCCCGGCACAGGATGAGTTGCTGCTGCAGCAGGTCGAGGTCCGGCTGGAGCGGTCCGGTCCCGGGACTGAGTTTCAGGTCTTCCACCACCAGGGTCATGGTATTAAGAGGCGTACCCAGACGATGGGCCACATTGGCAGCCGTCAGCCCCAGGGCGATGATCTGTTCGTCTCTCAGCCGGTCTTCGCGGCTCCGGGCAAGGGCCAGCTGTTGTTCACGCAGCCGTACTGAAAGTGAGCCCACCACGACCAGCATAATTGTTGCCGTAAGCGCAAAGGTTCCCCACATGCCCATCAGGTGCAGGTGCATGTAATCGCCATGGCTGAGGCCGGCCGGGGGCGGCGTGGGGAACAGGATCAGCAGCGTATAGACCAGGATGGACAATAGCGTTATCACCAGGCTTTGCCGCAAGGGAATTAGCACCAGCCCGGTAACCAGGGGCAACAACAGTAGTGATACCAACGGATTGGTAAAGCCCCCCGTCAGGGCCAGCCAGATGCCCAGAGCCATCAGATCGGCGGCCAGCGAGAAAGTCACCGGTAGTGCGAACCGGGGCGGGTGCCGGGTCATCCAGAGCCAGCTGGCGGCTGCGAACACCGCATGGGCGAGGGTGACCAGCAGTGGCGCAGGGCCGGCCAGGGGTGGCGCCAGGAACCAGAGAGTGGTCAGGGCGAGCCACTCCATGGTGACCATGGACAGCCGCATCAGCAACAGATAGCGGGCCGACTGGCGGAAGCCCACCTGGGACAGGGTATGCAGTTTCATGGGCCGATTATAGGGTGATTAACGGGCAGTCTGGCGCGACATTCTGCCTCATCGCCATGGTATGGTGACGGTGGTCAGCAAATCTTGCCTGAAACGGATGGTTATCTGGTGCAAGAGATCCCTACAACGTTAACGTTAAACCCATGGCGAACGGCAGACCACCTGCACTGGTTGTGTCATGCGCCCCAGCTGCTGCACTGTCGTCAATCCTTTAGCCTTGCTGAGTACCTTCCCGATGACCTCACCGCACAGCTGGACCGCTGGTCGAAGGATCCGGCCCGGCGACCCGGGATACTGAGCGAGCCTTTTCCCCGGCGGCTTGGTTATTATTTTGAGCGCCTCTACCAGGCGGTGATGACCGATCTGCTGGGCTGGACGTTGCTGGCCAAGAATCTCCAGGTGCGGGACGAAGCGGGGCAAACGGTGGGTGAGCTCGATTTTCTGCTGCGGAATCCAGTCAGCGGCCAGGTGGAGCATCATGAAATTGCGGTCAAGTTCTATCTCGCATACGGCAATCCGGACACGCTCTGGTACGGACCGAACAGCCGGGATCGACTGGACCGCAAGGTCGCACGTTTACTGGAGCATCAGAGTCGCCTGACGAAACGGCAGGAAACCCGGCAGGCACTAGCCGGCCTGGGCATCACCGAACCGGTGACGGCGCGTATTTTTATGCCTGGCTACCTGTTTTATCCGGCTCAGGGATCGGCGGCGGTGCCGGACTTTGTGCCGGGTAATCATCTGCAGGGCAGTTGGCGGTACCTCCATCAGGTCCATCAGCAGGACACACGCCGCTGGGTGCCATTGCAGAAGCCCCACTGGCTGGGTACTTGGATTCAGCCCGACGAACCGGATCCTGAACATGCTGCCTCGGCGCTAAAGGCGATAGCTGATCACCGTCAGCCTCGTCTGTTTGCGGTTCTGCATCCGCGACCCGATGGCCTATGGGCCGAGGTGGATCGGCTTTTCGTGGTGCCCGATCATTGGCCGTCAGCAGCGGATTCGCCCGCTTCCTTGGAATGTGGTCGCCCTGTGTTAGGCTGAAAGTCGGACACCGGCTATCACAGGAGGACGCCATGGAACTGTCTGTACAGCTCAGCTTTTACCCCTTCACCGATAATCACAAGCCCCCCATCAAGGATGTGGTTGGCCGCCTGGAACGCAGCGGCCTGGATGTCCGGGCCAACCGCATGAGTACGCAGGTATTTGGCGAGTACGATCAGGTGATGAGAGTGCTTTCTGACACCATGAAGTGGGCGTTCGAGCAGTATGGCGGGGCGGTATTTGTGGCCAATTTTGTCAATGGTGACCGGCGCCCTGAGGGCTGATACCGGGACCACGCCGGCTGGCGCCGGCGTGCCTCATAAGTCTGGAGTCGCTGCTATGCGGATTTAGCCGAACAGTTTCACTGCCAGTTCCGCCACATGCTTGCCCTGGAACCGGGCAATGCTCAACTCCCGCTGGTCCGGTTGACGGGAGCCATCGCCGCCGGCGATGGTCGATGCGCCGTAGGGTGTTCCGCCGCTTACTTCAGAAATATCGAACAGTTCCGGAGTGCCATAGCCGGTGGGAACCAGCACCATACCGTGGTGCGCCAGCGTCACCCAGGTTGTGGTAATCGTCTGTTCCTGACCACCGCCGGTACCGGTAGAGGTAAACACGCTGGCCAGTTTGCCGAACAGCTTACCCTGACTCCAGAGACCACCGGTCTGGTCAAAAAATGTGCGCATTTGCCCCGACATATTGCCGAAGCGGGTCGGTGTACCCACGATTATGGCATCATAGTCTGCCAGTTCCGCCGGGCTTGCCTCATCGTATGCCTGGTCGGTCTTGCCGCCCGCCTTAGCGAATATCTCCGGGTCCATGGTTTCCGGAACGCGCTTCACGGTTACGCTGGCGCCGTCGACGCTTTCTACGCCTTCCGCAACGGCTTTGGCCATGGTTTCCATATGGCCGTACATTGAATGATAGAGCACCAGAACTTTTGCCATAACAATCTCCTTACCATCGTTCACTGAGGATGTTGCTGTATGACATCCACTCTAGTGCAGCCCTCGGCATAGAGAAATCGGAAGATTTCGACGCCCTTGATCAAAACAATTGATGATCATGAGCCGCCATCGGAATTGGTGTCGCCTTCCGGTGGATAGAAGATCTGCACCACAGTTTCTGCGCCTTTCATATGGGTTGACATGCGCGCATCGGTTGGCCGGATGCGGATATTGGGGGTCAGGTAGGTACCGGGATCGTCTACGGTGGTGTCCGGTTCCACGTGTTGCAGGATCTGGATCTGTTCGCCGGTGGTGTCCGTAATGGTGATGAAGTCCGGCAGCGCCTTCTGATACCAGGCGGTCACTTCTTCCGGTGACTTCCTGGTCAGAAAGATGGCCAGCGGCAGGCTCTGCACCGGGCCGCTGGCAGAACTCACATCGATGCCTTCAGTGGCGTGAATCAGTAGCTTGCTTTCCGGGATGACGGGCAGGGTGACCCGCTCCTCATCACCTTCGGTAATGTCGCTGAGGGTCGAATGCGCAAGGGTGACACTGGCCGCCAGCGCCAGCAGGCAGGCCATCAACGGTCGCAGAAAGGCCATCATTTCCTCTCGTTTGATAACTGATCAGTGAAATAGAGGCCCAGGTTGCCCTGGGCCCATGTTTCTGGTGCGTCAGAACTGGCAGCGCCCGGCGCCGGCGTTGTTGCCGACCTGTGCGCGCACCTGGCTGGTTGGCAGCAGGTCATACTGGTAGGGCGG
>CAYMQO010000025.1:0-12534 GCA_964392405.1 uncultured Marinobacter sp. | reverse complement strand
AGAATTCGTGGAAAAGGTCACAAGACCTTAACCTGACAGTCATTTAGGCGTCATCGCGAGGCAATACAAGCCACTGTGGAAAACTTTCGCTATACTCGCAACCCTTTGGAAAGGCGCGAAATCATACCAGAACCTTCGCTGACATGCTGTGATGTGTCGTCTTTCTGAGTGAACTTTTTTGACCTCTTTCAGAGACCGACATGTATAGAATCCTTCGCAAAGTCATGTTCACCCTCCCACCGGAGACCGCCCACCGGGTTGCGCTCACCGGCCTCGACATCGCTGCCGGGACCGGTTTCCTGAAGGCTCTGCTTCCGCCACCTGCCGACCTGCCGGTTGAGGTGATGGGCCTGACTTTCCCAAATCCGGTAGGGCTTGCCGCGGGGCTGGACAAGAACGCAGATCACCTCCAGGGATTGGGTGCGCTGGGTTTTGGCTTTATTGAAGTAGGCACAGTGACGCCACGGCCCCAGCCGGGAAATCCCGCACCCCGGCTGTTCCGGCTGCCGGAGCATCAGGCCATCATCAATCGCATGGGCTTCAATAACGAAGGGCTGGACCATCTGGTTGCGCGGGTGGCTAAACGCCGTTACAGCGGTATCCTCGGTATCAACGTAGGCAAGAACAAGATGACACCGGCAGACGAGGCAGAGTCCGACTACCGGAAGGGGATCGCCGCCGTTTACGACTTTGCCGATTACATTACCGTGAACGTTTCATCCCCCAACACGCCGGGGCTGCGGGACCTTCAGTTTGGTGACTCCCTGAAGCGGCTGCTGGATGCCATCAAGCGTGAACAGCACAGCCAGCACCGGGCAACCGGACGGTATGTGCCACTGGCCGTAAAAATCGCACCGGATATGAACGACGATGAAATTAAGTTTGTGGCCCATGCGCTTAAAGACGCCGGTATCGACGGCGTGGTCGCGACCAACACGACGATCACCCGGGATGCGGTTCGCGGTCATCGCTTTGGAGCGGAAGAGGGCGGGCTGAGCGGTGATCCGGTGCGGGAGGCCTCCCTGCGGGTTATCCGTGGCCTCCATACGGCGTTGGGCGGGCAGATCCCCATCATTGGCGTGGGTGGCATTAGTGATGGGGCCAGTGCCGTCGAAAAGATCCGCGCAGGTGCCAGCCTGGTGCAGGTGTATACCGGATTTATTTACCGGGGGCCTGAGCTGATTAACGAGAGTGTTGAAGCGATCCGGGCGGCGAGGTAGTGGCTGAGGGCGGCCTGTCGTAAAAAGAAAGGGCCCGCTGAGCGGGCCCGTGCGGAGAATAAACCCCGTGGCGTCATCTTTTATATCTGGTTCGGGTCGGGTGGACCCGATTCAGGTTCCGGCGATTGTTAAAGGGGGGCCGGTGCGCCCCTGTCGTAATCGGATTTTCGTTAAGTTCGACGCCAGCAAGTAGCGCCGCTTCAATCATTCTGTTCAGTGTGTTTTTAATGTGTCCGCCTGAAAGCGGCGAGTCTCTGTTATAAAGCGAAAAAACATTTATCAGAGACACTCTTTCAGCCCGGAGCACCCAGGTTCTATCAGAATGGCTCAGGTTGTCCCATTAACTGCAATTCGATGAATACCGGAGACACCTGTCATGCCTTCCCAGTTATCGGTGCGTCCTTCCCGCCACCCGCTTAGCCACTCGTGGCGGAATTCTGGATGATCCAGTGGGCAGCTATCCTTGGATTTACCGGACACGCCGGCCTGATATCCCCGCTTGAATGCGCGAGCGTACATGTCTCTTTTCTGTCTTTTCATGCCGTTCCTCACCTACATGGATTTACAGAACAAGCGTGTACACGTCTGCCCAATGTCGACCGGAAAACCCCTTTTTTAACTGCAGACCCTTAGAGTCCCGGGTGTTTTCCCGACAAGGCAGTCAGGTTCCTGAGTCGGGGTGCCACCTGGCGGCCCCGTTTTCTGACGCGTCCCTTACACCCTATGCTGAAATGATGGCAAGAGTACAGTACTTATTTCATCTAGATGACGCCGTCGTTATGTTTATGTGAAATATCCCCTCTCGGTTACCATAGGCTACTGTAACCGGATAACTGCATTCATCTGGCATTCTGCGCGAAACGCGCCTGCTGATTCCCGGAGGTTTACCCTTGGCTGAGCAATACGAATTCTTTATTACTTGTCCCAGGGGGATGGATAACCTTCTGCAACCCGAACTGGCATCGTTTGGGCTTGAACCCTTCAAAACAGCGCCGGCTGGCGTGTGGGCCCGGGGTACTCTGGCCGAGGGCTATCGCGCCTGCCTCTGGTCACGCCTGGCAAACCGGGTGCTTCTGCACCTGGCTACCGTGAACGCCGACAGTAATGACTCCCTGTATCAGGGCGTCTATGACATCCCGTGGGAATCCCACCTGGCGGTAACCGGCAAGTTCCGGGTGGCGTTTACCGGTACCAATGAGCTGATTCGCAATACCCAGTACGGAGCCCAGAAAGTAAAGGATGCGGTGGTTGACCGGCTTCGTGGTCAGGGCACCGTCCGGCCCAGCGTGGATGCAAAAGACCCGGACATTACGGTATCTGCCCGGGTGCACCGGGGTGAGTTGCACGTTGCCATCGACCTGAGCGGCGACAGTCTTCATATGCGAGGTTACCGTACTGAAAAAGGCATCGCCCCGGTTCGTGAGAACCTGGCTTCAGCCCTGCTAATGCGGGCGGGCTGGCCGGAGATCGCCGGTAACCGTGGCGATTTTATCGATCCCATGTGCGGATCAGGCACGCTGCTGATTGAGGCAGCGCTGATGGCGCTGGACCAGGCGCCGGGCCGGCTAAGGCAGAGGTTTGGTTTTGAGCGCTGGCTGGGACATCAGCCAGAGCTGTGGCTGGAGCTGCGCCAGGAAGCAGAGCGCCGGGCCTGGGAAGGGCGGCAGGGAGAGATTCCCCGCTTCACCGGGTATGACCAGGACAGCCGGGTGATCGCCACCGCCTGGCGTAACATCGCCCGGGCGGGACTTGAAGGGGTTATCCATGTGGAGTCCCGCGCGGTGGAAGACTTTCACCGTGACGGGCAGTGGGCGCAATCGGGGCTGGTACTGGTCAATCCTCCCTATGGCGAGCGGCTCAGTGAGCGCAAGCAATTGGGTGGTCTCTATCGGGCACTGGGTGAGGCGGTGCGGAAACACCTGCCAGGCTGGCGGCTGGGGGTATTTACTGGTGCGCCGGAGCTCGGCCACGCCATCGGCCTGCGCAGCCACAAGCAGTACCGCTTTTTTAACGGCAAGATTCCGGCCCAGCTGTTGCTGTTTGATGTGAGCGATGCCAACAGCGTACGCCCTCGGGAGGTCACGGCCCCTGGAGAGCTCCATGCCAGGATCAGTCATCCCGAGCGGGCGCAGATGCTGGCCAACCGGCTGAAAAAGAACCTGAAGACCCTGGGGCAGTGGGCGCGGAAGCAGAACATCCAGTGCTATCGGCTTTATGATGCGGATATGCCTGAGTTTGCCATGGCGATTGATATCTACGGCGACCGGGTTCATGTGCAGGAGTACGCAGCGCCGAAGTCGGTGGATGAGAAGAGTGCCCGGGAACGGCTGGCGGAAGCGCTGGCGGTCATCCCGGAGGCCCTATCCGTTGCGCCGGAGCACGTGGTGTGCAAGCAGCGTCAGCGCCAGGCCGGAACCCGGCAGTACGAAAAGCAGGCCGCAACCGGAGAATTTATCCAGGTGGATGAGCTGGGCAGCCGTCTGCGGGTGAATCTGCGGGATTATCTCGACACCGGTCTGTTTCTGGACCACCGCCCCGTTCGCCGCTGGCTGCGTGAGCATGCCCGTAACAGGCGCTTTCTGAATCTGTTCTGCTATACCGGGGCGGCTACGGTTCAGGCGGTTGCCGGTGGTGCCAGTCGCTCCCTGAGCCTGGATATGTCCAACACCTATGTGGACTGGGCCCGGGACAATCTGGCGCTCAACGGCGCCAATCCGGAAAAGCATCGGGTGGAGCAGGCGGATTGCCTGAAATGGCTGGCGGATAAACCGTCCCCGGACCAGCGCTTTGACCTTATCTTTATGGACCCGCCCACGTTTTCCAACTCAGCCCGAATGCAGGGCGTTCTGGATATCCAGCGGGATCACGGCAGGCTGATCCGCCAGGCCATGACCCGGCTTACGGCGGATGGCGTGCTGGTGTTCTCCAATAATTTCCGCCGGTTCCGACTGGATGAGGATCTGGGTGAGCAGTTCGAGGTGGAGAATGTGACGCCCTCTACCCTGGACAAGGACTTCCAGCGCAACCCGCGCATTCACCAGTGCTGGCACATCCGTCACCGGGCCTGAGGTTTACCAGGCCTCATCGTCGGGTTCAACGTCAGGCATGTCGATGATGCCTTCCTGGTGGGCGAGCAGGAGCAGGGCATAGACGCCGTTCTCGGGCAGCTGGGGGTCGAGCCCATGTTCGAACATCAGGTCCCGGCGATGATCCTCGAGGGCGTCTCTGTCCAGTCCCGGGATTAATTCCTGGAGGGGAGCGAGCTCGAAGGGGATCGGGAGATTAATCGCATCAAAGATAAGGTCTATGAGGGTTTCGTCGGGGTCAAGGCCGTCGGTGTAGACCTGTTGGTCGGGCAGGTCTTCGTGGAGGTCCCGGGCCAGTTCGATCAGGGGTACGCCCTGTTCCCGCAGGTACCTGAGTTCGTCTTCGGCCAGATCGGCGTCGTCGGAGAGCCAGCTGTCGTCCGGTTCGATCACGACGGTTTTCATGCGACCGTCGCTCAGGCTCCAGGCGATGGCGGTGGGAAAGAAGAGGTCGTCTGTCTGGATGTATTCGATATCCAGGAAGAGGGGAATGCCCTGGGGCATGGTATCTCCTGTGTTTCAGCATTGTCGTAGCAGATAGCACCGAACAGCCAGTCTACCTGAGAATCAAGGCCCGGTGTTGGAGTGGGCCGTCCAGGGGGCTCCGGTTTTGCGTCTGTCTGCACAACTTCTTTATTTGAGGTTGTGACGGTGTGCTTCCTTTATTTTTGGCTGTCAGGGTTCGATTCTGGGCTGTGAGGATGTGCTCGCGGTAAGTAAGACTGCGGGGGCGTGCCAGAGGCCCGGCCGGACCTTTCTGATTTTGGGGTGTCGCTTCTGTTTGGTATGGCTTTTTTTGAAAAGTTTGTTTGATAATTTGGTTATTGCGGTAGCTTGAGTGCTCTGGCTTCGTTGCTCTTCTCTTCGGTAAGTCCTCAGTGGAGTGATGGCTTGGGTCCGTGCGATACTTTCTTTTATCCGCATGTTATTTGCACTTTCGTGAGCTGTTGAATTTTTATGGAACATACCCGCTTTAATCAGAACCTGCTTGAATTCCTCTCCACGTCACCCACACCCTGGCATGCCACCCGGAACATGGCCTCGGCCCTTGCCAAGGCCGGTTTTCAGGCGTTGGATGAACGGGACGAATGGGACCTTCAGCCGGGGCAGGGCTACTACGTGACCCGTAATGGCTCGACCATTGTTGCGTTCCGAACCGGTAAGCGTTCGCCGCTGGAGTCGGGCATTCGTATGGTTGGGGCGCATACGGACAGCCCCTGTCTGAAGGTGAAGCCCAATCCGGAACTGCGCCGCAAGGGTTTTTACCAGCTGGGGGTGGAGGTCTACGGTGGTGTGCTGCTGAACCCCTGGTTCGACCGGGATCTGTCCCTGGCCGGGCGGGTGACTCTGCTGGATGAGCAGGGCCAGGTTCAGGACCGGCTGGTGGACTTTAAACGTCCGGTGGCGTTTATTCCCAGCCTGGCCATTCATCTGGACCGGGAAGCCAACAGCAATCGCTCGATTAATGCCCAGACCGATCTGCCGCCGGTACTTATGCAGGTGCCTGACGGTGACCAGACGGCGTTTACCGATTTGCTGGCTGAGCAGGTGGGCCGTGAGCACCCGGGCCAATCCGTTGGCAAGATCCTGGGTTATGAGCTGAGCTTTTATGATGCCCAGCCGGCGAGTCTGTCGGGGCTGCGGGATGAGTTTATTGCTTCGGCCCGGCTGGATAATCTGCTGAGTTGCTATATCGGCCTGCAGTCATTGCTGGACGCCAGCGGCGAGGAGCCCGCGTTACTGGTGTGCAATGACCACGAAGAGGTGGGCAGCATGTCGGCGGAAGGGGCCCAGGGGCCGTTCCTGTCGTCGATTCTGGATCGCTGGTGCGGCGCTGAGCATCGTAGCCGAGTTATCGCCCGGTCCATGATGATCTCTGCGGATAACGCCCATGGGGTTCATCCCAATTTCATTGACCGCCATGATGAGAATCACGGCCCGCTGATCAATCAGGGGCCGGTGATCAAGGTGAACCATAACCAGCGCTACGCCACCAACAGCCGTTCGGCAGCGTTATACCGCCACATCAGCGACGAACTGGGTCTGGCCCATCAGACCTTTGTGGTACGCAGTGACATGGGTTGTGGCAGTACCATCGGGCCGATCACCGCTGGCAATCTTGGAGTGACCACGCTGGATATCGGGGTTCCCCAGCTGGGAATGCACTCCATCCGTGAACTCTGCGGAACCCGCGACGGCCATACCCTCTATCAGGTGCTGAAGACGTTTATGGGCTGGCCGGAGGTGAACTGATACCCGGCCAGGCGAGCATTACCCTGAGGCATAAAAAAACCGCCACTCCCGTAGGAAGTGGCGGTTTTTTGCAATATGGCTCCCCGAGCTGGGCTCGAACCAGCGACAAACGGATTAACAGTCCGTTGCTCTACCAACTGAGCTATCGGGGATTGGCGTTGAGATGGCGCGCATATTAAGATCTTTGCTGAGTTGGGTCAAGCCCCTGAAAATACTGGATACGATTTTTTATTATGTCTGATACTGCGGTCTCTGCGAGCCCTTCCGGACAATCGGCAGAGGTATCGTCTACAGCTCCTTACCGGGCTCCTGTCTGGCTTCGCAGTGGCCACGCGCAGTCCATCTGGCCAAGTCTCTTCCGCCGGGTCAGTCTTGCGTCACCGACCCGCGAGATCCTCCCAACTCCCGACCAGGATGAGCTGCACCTGGACTGGTACCGGCAGGGCTCGGGGCGGGTTGCCGTTATCTGTCACGGGCTGGAAGGTCATAGCCGGCGGCCCTATGTGCTGGGCATTGCCCGGGCGCTGCTGGAGGCGGGTTGGGATGTCCTGGCGTGGAATTATCGATCCTGCGGCGGCGTGATGAACCTGCGGCCCCGGTTTTACCACAGCGGCGCCACGGATGATCTGGATCTGGTGATCCGTCATGGCCTGACGCAGGGGTATCGATCGGTATCGCTGGCGGGCTTCAGTATGGGCGGCAACCTTGTGTTGCAATATCTGGGGGAGCAGGGAGAGGCGGTCGACAGCCGGATCGCCGGCGCCATCACCTTTTCCGTGCCCTGTGACCTGGCTGGCGGTGCCGATGTTCTGGCCCTGCCCAGCCGGCGTCTGTACATGCATCGGTTTATAAGGGACCTGAAGCCGAAAATGGCGGAGAAAGCCCGGCGGTTTCCGGGCCTGTTGTCCATGGAAGGTTATGACCAGATTCGTAACTTTCACCAGTTTGATGAGCGCTACACGGCGCCGCTCCATGGCTTTGCCGATGCTCAGGACTACTGGCACAGGGCGTCATCCCTGTACCGCCTGAAGGACATCCGGGTACCGGCGCTGATGGTGAATGCGGCGGATGATCCCTTCCTGTCCCGGCGTTGTTTCCCGGAGAGTCCGGCTGTGCTGGGTCGGTGGACACAGTTGGAAGTCACCCGTCACGGCGGTCACGTTGGCTTTGTGAATCCCGGCCGCGGCGGGCGCTACTGGTCGGACCAGAGAGCGGTGGATTTCCTGGGCGCGCTGGCACCGGAGTAGTTCAGAGGATCAGTTAGCCCCCGGAAACAGGCACTCAGCGGGCAGCTGAGGCGTCCTGTAACAGAGGTTCAAGATGGGGCCATACGTTTTCCAGCAGCCGGGGCTGGGCTTTCTCCGTGGGGTGAACGCCATCGTTCTGCATCAGCCCGACGCCGTTGTAGACGCCATCAAGGAAGAAGGGCACCAGAGCGGTATCATGCTCGGCGGCCAGTTCCGGAAATATCCCGGCGAACAGACGGGTATAAGCCGACCCATAGTTGGGTGGAATCTGCATGCCCACCAGCAGTACCCGCGCGCCGGCCTGCTGGGACGCTTCGATCATGGTGGTGAGATTGCTGCGGATAACCGGCGGCTGGAAGCCCCGCAGGCCATCGTTACCCCCCAGTTCGATTATGACAATGTCCGGCTGGTGCTTTTCAAGCAGTTCCGGTAGCCGCCGGGCGCCGCCATCGGTGGTTTCACCGCTGATGCTGGCGTTGACCACCTGCCACTGGTCGTGGTCCCCTTCGTGCAGACGCTGGCGAAGCAGGTTGACCCAGGCGGTCTCTGTGCTGACACCATAAGCGGCGCTCAGGCTGTCACCCATGACCAAGATGGTGCTGGCCCGGGCCGCAGGGGCCAAGAGCAGACAGAGGAGCAATCCGAAGAGCAGCAACAGGGATTTCTGGCGGATAAATATTGAAACTTTTGAATCAGATACCGAACCAACGACCATTGCACGTCCTCTTGTTCTTCCGTAAGGCAGGTAGGGCAGGCCTAAACAGAATCAGTTCCCGGAGTTTATGTGACAGATCTATCCAGCGGCCCGCGACACGCCAGTGAAGTTATCCTCTCAGCGACCCATCTGACCCAGCAGGTCAACCCGGGCGGTGAGACGCTTACTATCCTGCAAGGGGTCAGTCTTGAGATCAAGCGGGGGGAGTCGGTGGCGATTGTTGGCCGCTCCGGTTCGGGCAAGACCACCTTGCTGGGTCTTCTGGCCGGGCTGGACACCCCTACGTCGGGTGAAGTGATCCTGCAGGGCAAGGCGATCAGCCGCCTCAGCGAGGATGAACGCGCTGCTCTGCGGGCACGCCGGGTCGGTTTTGTGTTCCAGTCGTTCCAATTGCTGCCGGCCCTCAGTGCGCTGGAAAATGTGATGCTGCCGCTGGAACTGGCGGACTTCCCCAGGCCCCGGGTCCGGGCCCGGGAGTTGCTGGAGCGCGTGGGGCTGGCGGATCGTCTGAACCACACGCCCCGTCAGCTCTCCGGTGGTGAGCAGCAGCGGGTAGCCATCGCCAGGGCGTTTGCCTGTGAACCGGTGATCCTGTTCGCCGATGAGCCGACCGGTAATCTGGATAACCAGACGGGGCAGGAAATCCAGCAACTGCTGATGACCCTGAACCGGGAGCAGGGCACGACCCTGGTCATGGTGACTCACGACGAAACCCTGGCTGCCCGCTGTCAGCGGCGCCTGACCATTGAAGCGGGGCACCTGCAGGCACCGCGGGAGGAGACCGCCTGATGTCTGCCAGCCATAAGCTGGGCTCGGTGACCCGGGACTGGCGCCAGCGGGATGTCCGGGTAGTGTTTAGTGCCCTGGTAATTGCAGTAGCCACCGTCGCCATCATTGCCCTGTTTGCCAGTCAGTTGCAGCGGACGCTGATCACCTCCGCAAGTTCGTTCCTGGCAGCCGATCGTCAGCTTGAGGCGGAGCATGGCCAGCCGATTCCACCCGAATGGCGGGAAGAAGCCAGAAGCCGGGGCCTGGAAACCGCCCGGATGGTGGAGTTCTCCACGATGCTCAGCGGCGGTGACCGGTTCCAGTTGGTGTCCATCAAGGCGGTGAGTAGCGAATACCCACTGCGGGGTCAGATCGAGTTCCAGCCAGACGCGGCCAGCGAACGCCAGTTGCTGGGGCAGGGGCCCCGGCAGGGCGAAGCCTGGCTTAATCCGCGCCTGATGCGACTGCTGGAGCTTGAGGTCGGGGACACCGTGGAAGTTGGCAATCTGGCACTGACCGTGTCTGGCCTGCTGATTCGCGAACCGGATGGCGGCTTCAATCTTGGCGGGCTGGCTCCGCGGGTGATGATGCACGCAGACGATGTGGATGCGACGGGGGTGATCCAACAGGGCAGCCGGGTCGAATATATCAATCTGTTCGCCGGTGAAGAGGCCGCGCTGGATGGTTTTTACCAATGGCTTCAGCCCCGGTTGGAACCCTCCCATGAATGGGAGAGTGTGCGCGATGGCGAAGCCCTGTCTGAATCCCTGCAGCGGGCGGAGCGTTTCCTGCTCCTGGGCGGCAGCATTGCGGTATTGCTCGCGTCTGTAGCGGTAGCCGTGGCCAGCCGGCAGTTTGCGGTGGGCCAGCGGGACACGGTCGCCCTTCTCAAGACCCTGGGCCTCTCGAGCCGGCGTATCGGTCAGATGTACCTGTGGCGGCTGGGCGTGTGGGGCGTGTCCGGGCTGATTGGCGGTTTGCTGGTGGCATTGCCGGTCTATGGCCTGCTCAACCGCCTGATGGCCGACCTGCTTGACCGGGACGTACCGTTTACGGTGGATGTTTCGGCGTTACTACCGGCGCTGGCGACGGCGGTTGTGTCCCTGTTCGCGTTCGCCTATCCGCCAATCCGCCGCCTGCGGAACGTTCCCGCCATGCGGGTGTTGCGCAGCCAGCCGGGTGAAACGGACCCGCGTGCCTGGCAGGACCATGTTATCGCCGTGGTGGCGATCTTCGGACTGGTCTGGCTGTATGCCCGTGAGGTAACACTGGTGCTCGCACTGGTAGGCGGGCTGGTTGCGCTTCTCGGTGTGCTTGCGCTGCTGGGCTGGCTGTTGCTGCTGTTGCTGCGCCGGGTGACAGGCGGTGGCAACGCCTGGCGCCTGGCCCTGGTGGGCCTGTACCGGCATCGCCGGGCCAGCCTGTCCCAGATCGCCGTGTTTGCCATGACCCTGATGCTGGCTACGACCCTGGTGCTGGTACGCTCTTCATTACTGGCGGACTGGCAGGCCCAGTTGCCGGAGTACACCCCTAACCACTTCCTGGTCAATATTGCCCCGGATACGGTCGACGACGTGGAAGCCTTCTGGACTCAGCGGGGGCAGGGGCTGGATACCCTGTATCCGATGGTGCGGGGGCGGCTGACGGAGATTAACGGCCAGCCCGTGCGACAGGTGGTCAGCAAGGATGACAGTGTGGGTGCCCTTAACCGGGAACTGAACCTGACCTGGATGGAGCAACTGCCGACCGACAACCGTATCGTTGCCGGACGTTGGTTCGGCGAGGCTCAGGCGGAGGGTGTCTCCGTAGAAGCTGAACTGGCCGAAGAGCTGGGGGTGACCGTGGGCGATGTGCTGGGCTTTACCATCGGCTCGGAAACCATTGCGGAGCCCATCACCAGTATCCGTACGGTCCAGTGGGAGAGCATGAAGCCCAATTTCTATATGGCGTTCCCGCCGGATGGGGCACTGCAGGGATTGCCAGCCACCTGGATCACCAGTTTTTATCTTCCTGAGGATCGCAAGGATGCACTCAATGACTTTGCCCGACAGTTCCCAACCGTGTCCCTGCTGGAAGTGGACCATATCATCGAGCGCATCCAGGAGATTGTCCGGCAGGTCACCCAGGCGATTGAGGCCATACTGGCCCTGATCCTGGCGGCATCGCTGGTGGTTATGGCGGCGGTGGTGAGTGCGACCCTACAGGACCGGCAGCGGGAGGGCGCCCTGTTACGCACGCTGGGCGGCGGGCAGTCGTTACTGGTCCGCAGTACCATGCTGGAGTTTGGGCTTGCCGGTCTGCTGGCGGGCGTGCTGGGCGTGCTGGCAGCGGAGGCCTCGGTCTGGGCCCTGCAATACAGGATGTTTGGCGGAACCTTCCGTTGGCACTGGCAGGTGGCTCTGCCGGTGCCGTTAATCAGTGCGCTGGTTCTCGCCCTGTTGGGCCGCTGGCAACTGGGGCCGGTACTCAGGGTCAGCCCGATGCTGCTGCTGCGCCGACTTGAATGAAAAAGCCCGAGTCAGCGGTACTGGCTGAGGATTTCTTCCAGCTCACCGCGGGCTTTCATGTTTGCCAGCTCTTCGTTAAAGGCTTCCGCAAACTCCGTCCAGTCGGGGCGTAGCATCAGGCGATAACCGTAATCGCTGATGGCTTCTGTGCTGTGACGAAACTGGCCCTGCCAGTCGCGCTGGCGAATAATCCACTGGCCAACGGCCTGATCTGCAACGGTGACATCCAGCCCGCGTCCATGTAGCAGATAGGTGAAGATATCCTTGTCGTCGGCCACCTCGTACCGTTCGATGGCGTTGGAGTCGAACAGGGGCTGCAGCAACGGATAGTGGTAACCCAGAGGCGTCACCACGGTGATGCCCTTGAGCTCGTCGAGCCCGGTAAACTGGAATTCGGAATCCGCCGGTGCAAAGAAGACTTCGCGAATGGGCACCATCGGGTCGGTGAATAGAAACCGCTCCGGGTCTGGCGTCCATTCCTGCGCCCGGGGGGTACCGTCAATGTGTCCGGCCAGTAACATGGATTCGACCCGCTTGCGGGGAATGAGAAAAAGGGAAAGCTCATAACCCAGGCGTTCTGTGATCCGACTGACCACATCAAACGCGATACCACTGTAGGTGCCGTCCTCGTTATGGATCAGATAGGGCGGATAACCCGTTGCGGAAACGTTGAACCTGAAAACGCGGGGCTGATGCTCAGGAGTCTGCTCGGGGGGCGCAGGCTCGCTGGCAGTTGCC
>CAYMQO010000024.1:0-12734 GCA_964392405.1 uncultured Marinobacter sp. | reverse complement strand
ACGCTGGGTTTCATGGCCAATGCCCGGGCGATGCCGACCCGCTGCGCCATGCCGCCGGAAATCTCCCCCGGCCGTTTGTCCCGGGCGTGCTCCATATGAACAAGGGCCAGGTTGTGCAGAATCCATTCCCGGCGTTTCCGCCGGCTCATCCGTCGCCGGAACACCTGGTGGACCGCCAGTTCCACATTTTCATAAACCGTCAGCCAGGGCATCAGTGAATGGTTCTGGAAAACCACGGCCCGTTCCGGCCCCGGTTCCCGGACTTCATGGCCGTCCAGTACGCAGCCGCCCTGGGTGGCCCTGAGCAGGCCGGCAACGATGTTCAGCACGGTGGATTTGCCACAGCCGGAGTGGCCGATCAGTGATACGAACTCGCCTTTGGCAATCTTCAGGTTCAGGTTGTCGAGGGCGATGAATGGACCAGAGGGGGTGTCGAACGCCATCTGGACGGCGGTCAGTTCGAGGTGGGGTCTGGACATGGGAATCTCCTTAATGTTGCCCTTCGGCAGGCTTCCTTCAATAAGCTCAGGATGACAGCTGGCCCTGGCCGGGATCAGGCCCCGCTTGTGTTCCAGGACAGGCGTCGCTGGATCAGCGACATGGTGCGGTCCAGCAGAAAACCGATAAAGCCGATAACCAGCACCGCAACCATGATCCGGCTCAGGGACTGGCTGCTGCCATTCTGGAATTCGTCCCAGACGAACTTGCCCAGGCCCGGGTTCTGGGCCAGCATTTCGGCGGCGATCAGCACCATCCAGGCGATGCCCAGCGATACCCGCAGACCGGTGAAGATCATGGGAATGGATGAGGGCAGCACGACCTTGCGGACATGAGTGAGAAACCGCAGTCGCAGTACCCGGGAGACATTGACCAGGTCCTGGCTCACGGTGCTAACGCCGAAGCTGGTGTTGATCAGGGTTGGCCACAGGCTGCACAGGGTCACCGTAATCATCGACGTCAGAAAGGCCTTGTCGAACATGGGGTCGGCGCTGACGTAGGTGGCAGAGACAACCATGGTGACCAGTGGCAGCCAGGCCAGCGGTGACACGGGGCGGAACAACTGTATCAGGGGGCTGATGGCCGCACTGAATACCCGGTTCAGCCCGACCACAATGCCCAGCGGAACGGCGATGACCGTCGCCAGTGCAAAGCCCGCGAGTACGGTAACCAGGCTGGTGCCGATCTGGTCGATAAAGGTGGGTGCGCCGGGGTAATTGCGTATTCTTACATCGGCATCCGGGTTCTCAGCCAGAATGCGGGCGTTGCGCTGTTCCTGCAGGGCGATAAAGTCCTCGGCCCGGCTTCTCTGGTCCCGGTGTTCCTGCCAGAGTACCGTGGCCTGCTCGGCAACGGCTGCCGGGCCTGGAAACGTACCCAGGGAAGTCTGGATCTGGGGGGCCGCCAGATGCCAGCAGCCCAGGAAGGTCAGCAGGCCCAGCAGGGGCAGGACCATTTGCTGCCCTCGGGAGGCGAGTTGAAGCGCGGAATGGCGGATGCTGCGACGGGTTCGCCATCGATCAGCGACCAGGGCGAAAGAACTGAGTAGTAGGTTCATATAACTCCTCCTATTAAAGCTTCTCGTCACCCTTGAGCCCAATGGTGAAACGGTCGATATAGGCGTTGGGCTGCCGTGGCGTGAAGGGAATGCCATCAATCAGCCTGCCCTGGTGGGGACGTTCGAAATTATCGGCAGACAGGTCCGGGAAGGCTTCCGCCGGAAGCGTGCCGTCGTCGATCAGTGAACGGGCGGCCTGCTGATAGAGGTCGCCCCGATAGACCTGCTGTGCGATCCGGATATACCAGTCATCCGGCCGGGCCTCGGCGATCTGACCCCAGCGGCGCATCTGGGTCAGGTACCAGATGGCATCGGAGGGGTATGGATAGGTGGCGTGATAGCGGAAGAAGACATTGAAGTCCGGCAACTGGCGGACGTCGCCCTTCTCGTATTCAAAAGTGCCGGTCATGGAGTTGGCGAGCACCTCCGGATCGGCGCCCACATAATGCGGCCGGGCGAGGATGCGCACGGCTTCATCCCGGTTTTCGTTGTTGCGATCGTCCAGCCAGTGGGCGGCGCGGATCAGTGCCCGTAGCAGCCGAAGGTGGGTGTTGGGGTTTGCTTCTGCCCATTGGCGAGTGACGCCAAACACTTTTTCCGGATTGTTGGGCCAGATCTCGTAATCGGTAATCACCGGCACGCCGATGCCCTTGAATACCGCCTGCTGATTCCAGGGCTCGCCCACGCAATAGCCCTGGATGGTGCCGGCCTCCAGCGTAGCGGGCATTTGAGGCGGCGGGGTTACTGAGAGGTGCACATCGGCCTGACGCGTGCCGCTGGTATCGCCCTGGTGAGGCGCGTAAAAACCCGGGTGCAGCCCGCCAGCGGCGAGCCAGTAGCGCAGCTCGTAGTTATGGGTGGACACCGGGAATACCATGCCCATGCGGAAGCGCTCGCCCTGGTTTCGGTAGTGGTCTACCACCGGCTTCAGGGCACCGGCGCTGACGGGGCGGCTGAGGTTGCCGTCAGCGTCTGTCGCCAGGTTCTGTTTCATCCGGGTCCAGACTTCGTTGGAAACGGTAATGGCATTGCCGTTCAGGTCCATGCTGAAGGCGGTAATCACATCCGCCTGGGTCCCGTACCCGATACTGGCGCCCAGGGGTTGCGCTGCCAGCATATGGGCGCCGTCCAGCTCACCGTCGATAACCCGGTCCAGCAGTACTTTCCAGTTGGCCTGGGCTTCCAGCTCCACGAACAGACCTTCATCCAGAAAGAAGCCCTGTTCCCAGGCGACTGCCAGTGGCGCCATATCCGTGAGTTTGATAAAGCCCAGTTTCAGATCCGGTTTTTCCGCCGGGCCGATGCTGGCGTTGACGGGATTGATCAGCCCCAGTGTCAGTATGCCTGCCAAAACAAGAGTCCGTGTCATTGCTCCCCCACAGGTAGTGCCAGTGTCCGAAAAAAGGGCGCCTGCTCCGTTGCCGGAAGCAGACGCCAGGTCTGCAGATCGGTCTGAAGGTAATGGCACAGGCGTCGATAACCGTGCCGCCTGCCTTCCGGGTAATTGCAGTAGCTGTGCCAATTCATTCGGATCCGCATTATCGGGGCAGGCAGACGGCGACAGGGTGGGCTGCGGGAGCCTGGGGCAGGTCCGCGGGAGTGCGTTTTCAGGCGTGATGCACCAGTGATGGGCGAATTGCAGAGTGATGGGCTCGCCCGGGCTCTCTGGATGTGGCCCCGCCACCTAGTGGGGCTAGTGGCCTCGGTGGCCGGCCTCCAGCGGTGATGTGGCTGGTCCCGTTTTTGCTGACGGATCTGCTATGGACGTCCAGAGCATGACGCATTCCCAACCCATCACCGACAGGACACGCCGCTGTTATGACCCATAAATCAGAACAGGTTGCCACTACCTGCCCGTACTGTGGCGTGGGCTGTGGCGTACGCGCCGCCCCTGGTACGACAGTTGCCGGGGACCGTGACCATCCTGCCAACCGGGGCAGGCTCTGCGTTAAGGGAGCCAGCCTGCACGAGACAATCGCCCCGGAGGAGCCCCCGTTAACGCCGCGAATCTGTGGTAATCCAGTGAGCTGGGAGCGCGCCATGGACGAGGTGGCCGGGGCCATCCGACAGGCGGTGGCCCAGTATGGACCGGAATCGGTGGCGTTCTATCTGTCGGGGCAACTGCTCACCGAGGATTATTATGTTGCCAATAAATTGGCCAAGGGGTTTATCGGCACGCCCCACGTGGACACCAATTCCCGCCTGTGCATGTCGTCAGCGGTGGCGGCCCATAAGCGGGCTTTCGGGGAAGACGTGGTGCCAGGCTGCTATGACGATCTGGAGCTGGCGGAACTGCTGGTACTGACCGGCAGCAACGCGGCCTGGAATCATCCGGTGCTCTATCAACGCATGAAGGCAGCTGCGCGCCCCGGACGCCGCGTTGTGGTGATTGATCCTCGCCGAACGGCCACCGCTGAGCTGGCGGACCTGCATTTGCCGATCCGGCCGGGCAGCGATGTTGCGCTGTTCAATGGCTTGCTGGTCTGGCTGGCAGAAACCGGAGCGGTTGATCAACACTGGATCCGGGCCCACACCGTGGGGTTTGACCAAACCCTGGCCATGGCCCGTCAGCTGGTGCCATCCGTGGACCGGGTTGCGGAACTCAGTGACCTGCCGGAACAGGCGATTCGAACTTTCTACCGCTGGTTTGCGGAGACGCCCCGGACGGTCACCGCCTTTTCCCAGGGGGTGAATCAGAGTATCGCAGGCACGGACAAGGCCAATGGCATCATTAACTGTCATCTGGCGACGGGGCGGGTAGGGCTGCCGGGCGCCAGTCCGTTTTCACTGACCGGCCAGCCCAATGCCATGGGGGGCCGTGAAGTGGGCGGTCTGGCGAATACGCTGGCGGCTCATATGGATTATGAGACTCCCGGTGCCAGAGCGGCAGTTGCAGAATTCTGGAGAACTGACCGGGTGCCGCAAGAGCCTGGTTATAAAGCGGTGGAACTGTTCGAGGCGGTCCGTCGCGGAGACATCCGGGTGCTGTGGATCATGGGCACCAACCCGGCAGTGAGCCTGCCTCACAGTGAGCGGGTGCGGGAGGCCATCCGCCGTTGCCCGGTGGTCATTGTGTCGGATTGCGTCAGCCAGACCGACAGCACTACGCTGGCGGATATCTTCCTGCCTGCCCGGGGCTGGGGCCAGAAGGACGGCACGGTTACCAACTCGGAGCGGTGCATCTCCCGGCAGCGGGCCTTCCTGCCCCCCGGCGGGGCGCGGGCTGACTGGCAGATCCTGGCGGAAACCGGACGACGTCTGGGCTATGGGGAGGCTTTTAACTGGACATCACCCGCGGCGGTGTTCCGGGAGCATGCCCGGTTGTCGGGGCTGAATCGTGGCGGGCCGCGCCGGTTCGACCTGTCAGCAATGGCCGGGATAACCGATGAGGATTACCAGCAGCTAGCGCCGATCCAGTGGCCGGTGACTCCTGAGCACCCGACCGGGTGCCAGCGGCTGTACGGTGATGGCCGCTTCAGTACGCCGGATTGTCGCGCCCGCTTCGTACCGGTGCGTACGGCGGTGCCGCATCTCGCCCATGATAATGAAGGGGCAATGGTGTTGAACACCGGGCGCATCCGCGACCAATGGCATACCATGACCCGCACCGGACGAGCGCCGCGACTGACCCGGCACCGTCCCGAGCCCTTCATTGATCTTCATTCTGATGACCTTGGCCGACTCGGACTGAAAAACGGCGACCTGGCCCGGCTGACTGCTGCCCATGGCGGACGTTTTATCGGCCGGGTCCGGGCAGAACCGGGTCAGCGTCAACGGGAGCTGTTCATTCCCATTCACTGGAGCGGGATGTTTACCGGGTCCGGCCTCGCCAGTGCGCTCACAACGCAGGCGACCGACCCGGTCTCGGGCCAGCCGGATTCGAAGTACAGCCTTGTTTCGGTAACGCCGTTCAGGGCGCACTGGCAGGCAAGGCTGCTGCGACCGCTGGCCGCGCCACGGCTGTGGCAGGCGGACTACCATGCGCTTGCCCCGCAGGAACATTGTGGCCTGTGGTTTCTTGCGGGTGAGCAGCCGGTGGACTGGCCCCGGCAGATTGTCTGCTGGCTGGGGGGAGCGCCTGATCTGGTGCTGGAGGACCATGCCTCGGGGACCTACCGGGCCGCCCGCATCCGCCAGGGGCGACTGGAGGGTGTGCTGATGGTCGCGGGGGACGCCAGCCAGTTACCCGATACGACCTGGTTAGGGTCATTGTTCGATGGCCGCACGCTTTCGGGACAGGAGCGCCGGGGGTTGTTGGCGGCCCGCAGCGTGGATATCGAGGAAACGGGCGCGATCATCTGCAGTTGTTTTGGTATCGGTGAACGGCAGATTGCCAGCGCGATTGACTCCGGCGCGACGACGGTGTCAGCGCTCGGGGAGAAACTGCGGTGCGGTACCAATTGTGGTTCCTGCCTGCCGGAGCTCAAGGCGGTGCTGGACAAGCGACAGCTGCCGGCAACTGAAATCTAGCCAGTGCCAGCAGTCCATCATTCGAGCAGAGAGAGCATCACAAAGGGGACCCGGAACCGAATCCCCCGCGATGCTCCGGTGCCAGCCACCGTGCAGGTCTTGCGGTTGACCCGGACAATTTCGCCTTCCCGGCGACGGGCGCCCTCCCCAAAACTCACTTTCTGTCCCCGCTGCCATTGCTGTGCCTGAGTGCCGGCGACAGGCAATGCCATCGGTTGCGTGTCCAGATAGAGGCCGTGATTCCGGGCAGAGCTGGCCAGATGCTGGCGAACCTCTCCGGCCAGGCCGTTGTGGTTCAGTTCGTCCAGCACCCGGTAGAAGTGATGGTTATGAACCGAGCCGTGGTAGCGTTTGCCATCGTGTTGCTGGAGCAGGTGGGCGAACTCGTGAGTGCAGGTATGGGCCAGCAGATTGAGCACGGATACCTCACCGTTAAAATAGCCACGGCTGCGGATCTCCCGGGTGGATAACCAGCCGGCGGCGGTGGCCGGGTCGTGCTTGGCGGCCACCATGCGCACACCATAAGTAATCAGATGGTCGCGGGTCCGGTAGTCAAAGCGGTGGTAGGTCGCCCGGCCTGAGCCGGGGCGGCAGACAAGCCGCGAGCCGGAGTGAAGGTTCGGGCGATAGTGCTCCCACAGCACCTGTTGGGTGGTATGGCACATCAGCCGGGCAATGGTCCGGTAGGTGGGTGTGTCTCTGGTCATCAGTCAGCCACAGCAGGCCGGCATCAGCGCAACATGTAGCGCACCGGCAGGGCGTAGGTAAAGCTTCTGCCTTTCATTTCGGCCGGGACCTCCGGCAAAGGACTGGCATCCCTGATCAGTTGCAGTGCTGCCCGGTCCAGCAGGTCATGGGACGACGAATCCCGCAGCCGGGTCTCCAGCAGCTTTCCCTTGCGGTCAAACTCGAAGATTACCACGGGGGTGCCTTCCTGTCCCAGCCGGCGGGCGCGGCGGGGATATTCGTGGTATCGGCCGAGGTGGCGGCTCAGTCTGGCCAGGTATTCATCGACGGCGCTGCTATCCCCGGCCACAAGCTCGACCTGTTCCTGCTGTGTAACCTCGTCGGCACCTTCGTTGGGCTCGGCGGTATCCACCACGGCTTCGGCAGTCATATCCGAAACGTTAGTGCTGACGGGCGGCGTTGGTTCCGGTTGTGGCTCCGGCTCCGGCTGGGGCTCTGGTACTGGCGTTGGCCGGGGCTCAGGCTCCGGTTCGGGCTCGGGCTCGGGCTCGGGCTCGGGCTCGGGCTCGGGCTCGGGCTCGGGTTCTGGCTCAGGTTCTGGCTCAGGTTCTGGTTCTGGTTCTGGTTCTGGTTCTGGTTCTGGTTCCGGCTCGGCCGGGGGCTCGGGTTGCGGTGTCGGTTCCACTTCCGCAATAGCAGGGGCGCCGGCCAGCTGGATTTTCAGGGCAGGGGCAGACGAGCTGGCGGTGCCCTTTTCGCTGAGCTCCAGAGTGGGGATGCCCGGAATCGCGAGCCACAGGGTCAACGCAGTCAGGCCAATGGCAACAGCAAGCAGGATGGCCCGGGCGGTGGCACTCATTCAGCGGGCTCCGTGAGCAGGATCACTTCGCTGTAGCCCAGTTCTTCCAGCGCCCGGAACAGGGTTTCCAGTTCGCCCATGACGGTCACGCCAGCAGCGCCAACCCTTAGCAGATCACCGGACTCCTCCGGTGCAGGCAGCAGGCCGGCAAGAGCATTCAGGGATACTACCTCATTGGCGACCAGAAACTGCCCCTGCTCATTAACCACCAGGTCGGCTTCGGGCTGCTCGTCTGTGCTCTCCGCGGCCATTTCCGGTAACTCTGGCAGAACGGTGTCGGTCAGACGCCCGGCGACAATAAAGAACATCAGCAGCAGGAACACGAGGTTGATCAGCGGCAACAGGCTGTCTTCCACTCGTTCCAGCAGGGTCTTGCCGTTTTCGAACGGTTCCGGTGTTAATGGGGTCATGGTGTAGGCGTAGCGGGGCTGTCCGGTGTGGTACGTTTCCAGTGGGCCTTAAGGCCCGCGTTATCCAATGTACTCAGCGTACGCGTGAAATGATCCAGGGGAACATCGCCGTCCGTCGCCAGCCTGACTTCGCGCTCGCCTTGCCGGACAAGGTGCTGGCTGATTTCCAGGGCGGACCAGTCACGGTCATTCCAGTGGACGTCACCGCTGGCCTGTAACTGCAGCAGAGGAAGCGGATCGCCGTCACCGCCACGGCTGGTGCTGGTGTCGTTCCCCAGTTCCAGATAGCCGGTGGGCAGCAGGTAACTCGTCACCATGAAGAACACCAGCAGGATGAACACCACATCAATCAGTGGTGTCATCCGGATGGGCATGGGGCGTGATGGCCGGGGTTTAACCAGCGGCATGGACAACGCGGGCTGGCTGGTAGTTTGCTTCGCGGGCCGGCACTGTGCCGGCAGCCCGGGCAGTGCCGGCGGCAGCGGCGGTCTCCGCCGAGCGGAAGTTGAGAATGCCCAGCAGGCGCTCGTTCATCTGGCTGTTCAGGCGTCGAAGACGGAATTCCGCCCAGGCCGCAACCGCCGCAAACGGAATGGCAATCACAAGACCTGCTGCCGTGGTGGTAAGAGCCTCATAGATACCGCCACTGAGCTGGCTGGCACTGGCCCGTCCCTCAGTGGTCGCCATGGCGCTGAATGACTCCATCATGCCCATCACAGTACCCAGCAGGCCCAGCAGCGGCGCCAACGCCGCGATCACCTCAATGATTTTCAGTGGCGCTTCGAAGGGTTGTAGCGCCTTTTGAGCACCTTGAGCGAGGCTCTCCCGCAGAATATCTGCCGGCTCCCGCTGACGTATGCCGTTCATGGCCTGACGTGTCAGTCGATGCATGGGGTTACAGCGGGCGTAAAAGCCGGACGGTGCGTCCGGAACCGTGCGGCCATCCGACGCCTTCCAGGCTTCAACGTCCCGGCGCACCCGGCCGCCGGAACGGGGCGCAAAGAGCGTACCGGCCAGCATCAGATAGAAAAAGGTCAGCAGTCCCGATACGGCCAGCGCGATAAGCACATACATGACCGGACCGCCCATGGCGATCAGGGATTGCAGAGGGCCTTCTGCGGCCGTCAGAGGGGGGGTGTCAGGCATGAGTTCCGTCCTGAAGGATAATTTAACGCAAACGATAACAATTTTTATTCATGAGTGCCAGTAGTGAAATGCATCAACAGGAATATCCGTTTGTTAAATTTACACCAAGGCCGTCTCGCCGTACCCAGGCTGGTTTACCATTAGATGTAACTATGAAGTATCACCATCGAGCAGGGAGACACAGCGTGATGGGTGAATGGTTTGACCGGCTCGCTAACAGGGGACTGGTGCTCTTTGTCAGCGCCATCGTATTAACCGTGATCGTGGTCAGCCTCGTCACCATGTCCATCAGTCGCAGGGAGCTTGAAGAGCAGGCCCGCAAGCAGGTTTCCACGGTAGCGAAAATGCTGGCTTACGAGGTGGATCGAAAACTGAAAGAACGGTCCGCGGTACTCACCCGGTCGGCCGCGGCTGTGCGGATGGAGGACGCCTCGTTCCGTCAGTTTGCCCGCCTTATCATGGAGCGCCAGCAACCGGTCTCCCATCTTTTTGAGCAGATGCTTCTGTTCGATGATCAGGGGCAGGTGCTGGACAGTTATCCTCTGGTCTCACAGCTGGATGGGGCGGATCTGTCCCGCCGGCCCTATTTCCAGCAGACGCTTACCCGGCAAACCCCGCAGATTTCCGAACCTTTTTCATCGCATGTCCGGGAATTACCGACGGTGGTGATGACCGCCCCGATTTCTGACCCGGAAGGCAATCTGGTTGGCGTGCTGGTGGGCTCCATCGTGCTGACGTCAGAGAACTTCCTCAGTGAAGTGAGCACTACCGGCATTGGTAATACAGGTTACGTTACCCTGGCCTCCCGCTCTGGCCTCATTCTGATGCAGGGGGGCTATGTGAGCGGTATCCAGACCCTTAACCGGGAAGATCCGGCCTCAGTGGCTGGCATGGAAGGTTTTGAAGGGATAACACAAGGAGTTTCCCGGGACGGGGATGAGTCCATGGTGGCCATCAACCAACTGGAGATGGCGCCCTGGTTTGTTGCCGCCACCTGGCCGCTTGAGGATGCCTACGCGCCGGTGAGCCGGGTTGGCGGCAGTCTCGCCTGGATCACCGCCGGGGTGGTGCTGGTGTTGCTGCCCCTGTGCTGGCGTCTTTTTCGCCGATACCTGGACCCGTTGCGGGAGCTGGCCGAACAGATTCGGGCCCGCCATGAGGGTACCCGCGACCGGCCAGTGGATGAGACCGGCTACCAGGAAATCCGTCAGCTCGCTGAGGCATTCAACCGGGTCATGGCGGACCGTATGGCGATGGAAACCAGGCTGCGCGCCGAGCAGCAGCGGGGTGACAGCATTCTGGCCGCGCTGCAGGAAGCTGTGGTCATGACCGACACTGACGGAGTGATTCGCTACGCCAATCCGGCGGCGGCCGTTTTTTTCGGTCAGGCCGGGGTGCAGACGGGTTCCCACCTGTTCGGGCCGGTGATGGTTTATGCCGATAACCAGCCGTGGACCGTTGAGGATTTTCTACAGAGTGAGGAGATCCATAGCATGGACGCTGTGTTGCGAAACGATGGGGACTCCCTGGACGTGGAGATCACCATGCTCCACGTCAGCCGGGACGAGCCGGACGAGCGGCTGGTGTTTGTAATACGGGACGACAGCGAGCGACGTCGTCAGGAACAGCGGCTCTCCTGGCAGGCCACCCACGACAGCCTGACCGGCCTGTTTAACCGCCGGGCCTTTTCGGCAGAGCTGCAGAAATGGCTGGGCCTGGCGTCGACCCTGGATGCGCCGACCATGCTTATGATGATCGATCTCGATCATTTCAAACCCGTCAACGATCAGGGCGGGCACCTGTTAGGGGATAAACTCCTGCGCCAGCTGGCGAACGGGTTCAGCCATGCGGTGCGGAAGACGGATGTAGTAGCGCGGATCGGCGGTGACGAGTTCGCCATTCTGCTACCGGCCTGCGGTCTGGAGCATGGCGTGGAACTGGCGGAACGGGTAAGACGTCAGGTGGCAGGGTTACGTCTGGAACAGGGCGGTGAGACGTTCGGCGTTACCGCCAGTATTGGCCTGACAGAAGTTGATGCTGGTGACACGGGCCCCGACGAGGTGCTGGCCCGTGCCGATGAGGGCGCCTATGCGGCAAAGGCTGAGGGCCGCGACCGGGTGGTCCGGGTTCCTGTCGATAAAACCTGACCGCTTCAGCCCAGCATTACGCTACTGACAAAAAGTAGTCTGTCGCAGGGAAGCGATATCGCACAGTGCCCGGGTCGCCAGCTCCACATCGGCCACATAATAGAGGGACGCCAGCCCCAGCCGGTCCCGCCCCAGGTTGTGGAAGACCATGCCAAAGGCGATATCACCGGCGCTGAACCGGTCGTGATGCTTCGCAAAGTAGCGTGCCGGACCGTATAGCTCCTCATCCTCCATCAGCCGGGTTATGCGGGCGGCGCCGCCATGGTAGGCCTGGATCAGCAGCAGGGTAAACAGCCGCTGGCGCTTGGCTTCCGGCAGGTCGGGAAAGTGCCTGTCGATCACCGGCTGCAGAATCCGCGCGTTCCGGTTCATCAGTTTCATGGCACAGTCGAGCTGGGCCAGTCGATGCCAGTGGTTGCGCTCGGCTACGCCACAATCCCGCAGCACCCCGGGCATCAGTTGCATAATGCCCCGGGCGCCGGCGGCGGAATGGGCGCGATGACGGCCACCGCTTTCAATCAATAGCATACCGGCCAGGTAGCGGGGTACCTCCGGTGGAAAAGCGACCCGCTGCTGGCGGTTCCGGGTCTGATACACCAGGGTCAGCGCCTCGTGCAGATTGCCAGGCTTGTCGGCGCTGGCGAAGGTGAGATCATCCCAGCGTCCCCACAGGCGGTCTTCTGCCCGCACTCCCAGATACCGGTCCAGGGCCTCCCCCAGGCGGGCATGGGGCTGGTCGCAGCCCAGCGCAAACGGGTAGCCGGTAGTGGTGGCGTTGCCCGGGGTCCAGCCCGTGGCCCGACCGTCCCGGGCGAGCTTTTCCCGTTGCTGATTCAGTTTCTGCTGCGTTTCCGCGGATGTTTTCCCGTTACTGGTATAGCCGATAAAGCGGCCACGATGGTCAAACAGCAGATGGCGGTCCGGGTTGGCGCAGTAGCCGGATTCACCCAGCACCCAGCGGCGGATGTCGAGAATATTGTTAAACACCCCCTGGCTGCTCCAGTAGGGTGCCGCGCGGATAATGGCCTGCCAGTCTTCAACCGGCGCCGGAGCGCTGCAAACCACGGCAGGCAACGCCGCTACCAACATCAGCAGTCCGTTCAGAATTGGTTTGCGGAAAACCTGGATGATAATCTGGCTCCTGTATACAGATATGCCGGAAATAAAATACGGTCGGAGACGCGTCGGCCATGGCAGTCGCCATCGCCCGTTACCCCGCTGCAGCGCAGTATCTGCTACCTATACCCCATCACCTGCCGGAATTGAAACAACCGCGGATTACCGCCCTGCAAGCTTCTGATGCAATCGAAGACTTGTGACCGGGTGCGTGTATTCCCTCGTTTATTTTTGAGGCCGTAACAGGCTATGCTGTATTTACAGGTGACCAGCCACACCGCCTGTCCCCGGGGCCGGCACCCGCCCGGCTCCTGTTTCAGATGGCATCGAGGAGGCGAGTACCA